>CAYOAR010000213.1:0-2791 GCA_964402105.1 uncultured Dehalococcoidales bacterium | reverse complement strand
TTTCCACACGGGCCACCTCATCCGCAAGCTTAAGGTAGAAAAAATGGATGCGATGTGGGCCGTAGCGTCCAATAATCCGCGATCGGCTATAGAAGACGGCGGAGCGCTCGCCCTCAGCGAGTAGTGCGTTGAAGATATCGCTGTCTTGTAATCCGGCGACCGGTTCGCAGGGCCGTTTTTTATCTGGAAGACCCATGCAGTGTCTATCGCAGTCGACTATGCCTTCTGGGCAGAGGATAAGACGCAGAGAGTTAGCTACATCTGCGGCGCGCGAGAAACTGATATAGCTGGCAATGGTTGTGTTGCCGTGCCTTGCAAGGCGGCGGAATTCGTCCATCGTTTTAAGATAGCCATCATTCAAGAATGCCTCCGATACGAAATCCGGGTATTTTTCGTTCACCAACCCCCATATGATGAGAGAGCCGTCTACGAGGGCGAGGGTTGGTCTTTCTGGCGGCACTTTACTGGAAATATCGGCGAGGCAATCGAACTCTGCCACAGTGCGCTTTATGCTAAGTAGAGCGCTTTCGATAGCTTGCTCGTGGAGGCCATCGCTTAAGAACAAATCGGTCTTGCCGGCATAAAGTTTAGGCAGGTTGGCAAGTTCAGCGTAGGCACTTTTGCCATAATCAAGTCTCACTTGCCCGATGTTGATCAGGTAGCAGCGCGCAGATTGGTGGCGGTCAACGTCTATGTGTGAGCCATCGGTGGCGAGGACGGTGTAGTCAGTGGGGGGTTGGGGGGCAGCGACGTGTACGCCGAGTGGTTCGGTGAGTCCAGCCATGAGCCAAGCAGGCTTTTTCCCGGGGGTATTGAGCTTTTGCTCAAGCTTTTCAAAATCTGCATTGCATCCTGTCATCAATCCTATAGCTTTTGCCAAACGCCCCTGATGCTCAACTCGGCTGTCGCGGAGCTGAGTAACAAGAACATCTGTTTGGGCAGCTACTTTTGTCAGATCTAGCACATCTCATCCTTCGTGGTGTAGTAACCAACGCATACTGCAAAGCAATGGGCACCGTTAGGCCAAGGCAAGTATAGACGAATTGGCGCGAGGTACTCAAGAAAAGCCAGGCGAAAAAAGAACGAAGCCTCTCTAGGAAAGAGAGGCTTCGTTGCTAAAGTCTTACTATTTTAGTATGACTGGTATGCCATGCGACGGCCGAACCACATACCGAAGACAAGTGCGACTAGGATACCTAAGCTGTACCAAACATGAATTAACCAACTTGGCCAGATGAAACCGATGCTAAAAGTATATGGAACTGACCACTCGCTGGCGTTGCCAGCGCCATCCACAGCTCGCACGCGCCATTGATACGGAGTTTTGCCGCCAGCGGAAGGTAGCGGTTGATCTGCGGGCAGGACGAGAGTCGTGCCGATAATGCCCTCTTCGTGGTAAATAAGGGGATCATTAAAGTTCGCATTCTGACTGAGTTGGAACTCATACGTTATACCGCTTGGGTCAGAAACGCTCCCCCAAGCGAAGCTAACAGGCTGTTTAGGCTTGGAGGCGGCCAAGGGCTTACTCAGTGCTGGCACAGGGGGAGCATCACCTTCCATAACGAAGTTGAACTCTTGTTCATTCACTCCATCGCTGATTTTTATTTTATGAGCACCTGCTACGAGAGGCGGAACATTAAAAGTGATGCTGAAAGAACCCTGAGCATTGGTGGTGCCCGTAGCTGCGGAAACGCTACCATCGAAAGTGACAATAACAGGCAAACTAGCTCTAAAGCCGGTTCCCTCAACAACAACTTCCATGCCCACCCAGCCCGGGTTGGCGTTTGCTGTGACGGGATTGATTTCGACGGTTGCTTTAAGAGCATAGACGGCTGTTGCTGAGTTTGTGCCGTCACTAACGGTAATGGTGATGTTCCCTGCTGGCATAGCCGGTATAGTAAAGTCGACGCTGAAAGATCCGAATTCGCTAGTATTCACCGGGCTTGGAGTAGTAGTGCTAACGACTTGGTTACCGAAAGAGATGGTAACTCGTTTGTTTGGAGCAAAACCTGTGCCTATAATGGTCATCGGGTCTCCAGCTTTACCATCCGCTGAGCTCATCTGATAAATTTTTTGTTCTACGGTGAACTGCCCAGAGCTGGATTTATACCCAGCATCATCGCCGTCAGAGGCCTTAATGTTATGCTCCCCTTTGGGAAGATTCGGGACCTTAAATGTAGCGGTGAAGCTGCCGTCTTCCTTGGTTGTGACTGTGCTTGGGGTGGTGGTGCCTAGGCTATAGAGATTGTCTAGAAGAAAAGTAACGATCTTCCCGGGGCGGAAACCATTGCCAGTGATGGTGATGGTATCGTCCATTACTCCTGAATTAGGAGTAATGATTATCTCAGGGTCAACAGTGAAGGTCTGTGTTATGCCTTGCACGGCGATGGTGCGCTCGCCGAAAGCGGCAGTGGTGGGGATAGTGACGGAGGCAGTGAGTACGCCATTGTTTTCAACGGTGACGTTTCCGATGCTGACGCCGTCTAATGTGATGGCAGCTGTCCCTGGGGTAAAACCAGTGCCCTTAATCGTAATCACGCTACCCCTGGGGCCGCTCTTGGGAGTAAACTCGGTAATCTTTTCCCGGACGGTGATGGTGGCTGTACTCGCCGTGCCTGTACCGACTTTGGCTCCAATTGTATGTGCACCTTTTGATGCATTTGGCATAGGGAATGTTACGGTAAAGGAGCCGCTACTTGTGGTGGTAGCATCTACGGCGATTTGGGTGTTGTCTAGTGTGATGATCACTTGTTGATTAACACCAAAACCCCTGCCGCTGATAGTGATATTG
>CAYOAR010000212.1:0-5793 GCA_964402105.1 uncultured Dehalococcoidales bacterium | reverse complement strand
CATTTTGTATCTCCTATCGTGATATAATTTGGCGTTATGACAGAACTACACGAATTTTCCACGATGGCAGTGCCGGAGAAGATCAGTAAGACCAATGATCTCCTCAAGAGCACAAACAAGCACATGGCATCCCTTGAGGCTGCACTAATACAGACCGCCAAGGAACAGAGGGAAACCGCCGAGATACAAAAAGCGAACACCGAACGGCAGCTGTCTGTAGCAGAGAAAACACTTCGGGCATCGATCTTCATGCTTGTGATTAGCGCTATTACCATGGCCATCTCCCTGACAGCACTAATAGCCTCATTAGCGTCAAGATGAGCGATATCACCGTAAAAGCAAGCGCCACATATGAAATAGCCAACGCCCAGTCTGCCATCTTTTCAGCTTTATCTAGCTTTTTTTCTAGGTCTGCCTGGTTCATTCATTCACTCCGGTTTTGTTGAGGGTGGCTGGGTGATGGCAGCAGTAATTCCCAACGCATTGTGTGATCTAATAACATTTTCCGTTAGTTGGTCATCAAAAAAAATGGCCACGTTTTCTCCCAAAATACCGGCAATAGAACGGAGTCTCTCTGAGCTCAAATTAACCGCTCCGCGCTCAACATGGATATATCCCTGAAGCGACAGCCCCAGCTTTTTCGCAAGAAACGTCTTTGTTATTCCCTTGGCTTCTCTTATGCGCCTGACGTTTTCACTGACTAGCCTCATGTGTTCTCCTTAACAGATTTCGTTATTTACTTACCTAGTATAGTAACAATTTTGGTTACTGTCAATAGGTTTTTACTATAATTTCGGAATTAGTTAGCAAACTACCGCATTTTGTTATTGTGTGCTATAATGCCATTGATGTCGGATGATGCTTTGAATAGTAAGTTGAGCGATCTCGGTGCTCGAATAAAAGACCTCCGGCTTTCTTTAGGGTATACCCAAGAGGAGTTGGGGAAAAAGGTCGGTATGTCCGCGCAGAAAATATCTAACATTGAGCGCGGATATACGATTGGGTTTGTTGACGACATTGGGCAGTTGGCAAAGGCGCTCGGTACCCACTTAGAAGATTTAATATCAAACAGAAAGCCACCTATAACCGGTAGTAGTCAGGCAACTGACAATAACCAAGCAATAACGGTGCCTGCAATTTCTAGTTCTAAGCCGATATCAGACTTTAAACCCCATGTCATTGGGGCAGTGCTTCTCCCAAAACGAGGGAAGATTCCGGCAGGCACTCCTCAAGAGATGTTCGAGGAAACCCCTGTTTTCATCCCCGTTCCAGAAACATTGCTAATTGGGGCATCTTCGGACACATATCTGCTTGAAGTTGCTGGCAATAGCTTGTCAGGAGACGGCATCTATGATGGGCAATTGATGGTTGTCGATCCGAATGACAAAAACATCATCAACCACAAAATATACATCCTCAAGATCAAAGAAAACGAATACGTGGCGCGCCATATTGAACGCCGGGGTAATAAGCTACGCATTTACTCTACCAACGACAACTACAGAGACCTAGACTCAGGGCAAGTTGAGGTGCTAGGCAGAGTCCGGGTCAAGGGGAATTGGGATAGGTGTTAACAACGAGTCGCGGAGGCTGATATGGGGAAATTGTTAAAGTCCGGTTGTCTTGTTCTAGCTATGGCTATATTTACATCATGTGGCTCTACGGCTTCGCCGGGGTTTACTATCTCCAACACAAAGACAACCACGCCGACTGCCAGTACAACGCGAACCACTAACGCATCGCCACCAACCAGCACCTATACCACGGCTACATCTGTAATTCCTCAAACCAGCACGACCACGGCAACCACCCCATCGATATGGATTAAGCCTGGTATGTATAGGGTGGGAAATGACATTCCTGCAGGAGAATACGTTTTGCAAGCCACTTCAGCAGGAAACTCTAGTTACTTCGAGATCGCCTCAGATTCGAGCGGACAGCTATCCAGCATTATTTATAATGGAAGCTTTTACAACACCTCAATCATAACTGTGACCAATGGGCAATACTTAACCATCAACCGTTGCGACGCTGCCGAGATATCAAAAGCCCCTAATTATGCCACAGGCAAAGAAGTTCTCCCAGAAGGTATGTATAAGGTTGGACTCCATATTCCAGCAGGCGAGTATATCCTTACCGCAACATCAGAATCCAGATCTGGGTACTTTTGTGTGTATTCTTCATCGGTTCAGACGCTTGCAAACATTGTGGCTAATGGTAGTTTTAATGGCAATAGATATATCACCATTCGGGATGGGCAGTACATCGAAGTCAACAGGGCTACACTCCAGAGCGTTGCTCCATCAACAAGCACCGCGCTAACTGCTACTGCGCAAAGTACTATCCCCCCTCCATCAACCATGGCGGCTTTTGAGCGGGAAAAAGCACAAGCAGTGCTAGTTAACTACTCGGAGCTATGCGACAATCCTGCCAGCCATACGGGCCAAAAGCTATATTTCAGAGGAGCCCTTCTCCAGATTGTTCTCCCTTCTTTAAGCAGCGCATATACCCTCAGGGCTGGCACCGATTCATTACTCGGCTTTAATGAGGACGTCCTTTTAACATATGCAGGAGGCGCCCCCTCCCTGGTCCCATGGATAAATTCAAATGGAGGGCTCAATTCAAACTACAGCTATATTGAGTTCGTTGCCATTATGCGCGGGATGGAATCCTACGTTACAACCAATGGCTCGATGAGAACCATCCCTAGGTTAGAGGTTGTCCAGCTACGTACGGTAACATGGCCGTACCTGGACTAATGACACCGCCACCAACACTGGCACCACCGACACCGATAAAGTAGTGAAGAGAAACCATGCGCGGATATATCAAGAAGCGAGCCAAGGGCAGCTACACCATCGTCGTTCCTTTGGGACGAGACACTGCCACGGGCAAGTACAAGCAACATTGGGAAGCTGTCAAGGGCAACAAGGCGGATGCTGCCCGCCGCTTAGCAGAGGTACAAACAGATCTGTTCAGCGGCTCATTTATCAAGCCGGACAAAACCACTGTTGCCGAATATCTGCTCGATTGGCTTGAAAATACAGCTCGCTTCCAAGTTTCACCAAGGACATATGAGGGATATGAGATGATAATCAAAAAGCATCTCATCCCCGGTATTGGCGACCGCTACCTGTCAGATCTAACCGGCTCTGTTATCCAGAAGTACTACGCTAAAAAACTGAAGGAGCCGCGCAATGCCAAGCAAGGCCCGACGCCACTCTCAGCTCATAGTGTCAGGTGTCACCATAGAGTGCTCCACCGCGCCTTGAAGTCGGCTGTAATCAAAAGGCTCATCAGCCACAATGTTGCCGATGATACCGAGCCGCCAATACCGGTAAAAAAAGAATTCAAATCAATGACGGTTGCTCAGCTTAAACTGTTCATTGAAGAACTCGAGGGTTCACCTTACTACGAGTTGCTGTACACCAGTCTCTTCACAGGGCTGCGCCGCTCCGAGATCCTCGCGCTGCGGTGGCAAGATATAGACTTACAGAATGGCTACTTGACAGTATGCCGAGTGCTTCACCGCATCAAGGGAAAGTTTATATTCTGGGACACGAAAACCGAGAAAAGCAAAGCAACCATATCTCTGACCCCTTCCACTGTAACCTTGCTGGAAAACTACAAGCAACGCCGGGCCGGCGAGTATCTTTTGATGGGCAAAGAGTTATCCGATGCCGATTTGGCATTCTGCCGCGTTGATGGCACGCCAATACTTCCGAACTGCATTACAGAGTATTGGCGACGCTTTGCTGACCGAATCGGAATGCCCGATATTCGCCTTCATGATGCACGACATACTCATGCCACCTTGATGATTAAGCAAGGTGTAAACATCAAGGTTGTACAAGAGAGGCTGCGGCATACTCGTATTGAAACGACATTGGGTATATACTCTCATGTGTTGCCGGGTATGCAGGAAGAGGCAGCAAAGATTTTTGATGATGAGTTTGCGCCAAAATAGGCGAGAGAAAAAATCCATTAGCAAATTATTAGCAAAATGAGTTATTGTAAAGTATTGAGTGCCAAGAATAACCAATATTTAGCTTCAAAATAGTCCAAGGAGAGGTGTCCGAGTGGTTCATGGTGCCGCTCTCGAAAAGCGGTCTCCGCGCAAGTGGAGCGTGGGTTCGAATCCCACCCTCTCCGCCATCTCGCTATGAGCCGTCTGGGATCTTGTCCATTTGAGCACGATAATGCTCAGTTTAGACTGATATCCCCTACGAAGTTGTATTTGATCTTCACGGTATGAGTCCTGATACCGCATTCATCAGCTTTCTCATGGACACTGACTTGGTCGATAAGACGATATGCTTGTGCCCTGTCTAGTTTCTCTACACCGGCACATTCCTTGATGAGCTTCATCCATCGGTGAACGTCAGCTTGATTGTTGCGGCTCTCTTGGATTTGATTACTTATGTCTTGAGCTTTGGTGATCAGGTCTTGGGTTTCAAGCTCATAGTCTCCCAGCATCTTCCTAAACATTGATCCCGCCCCCAATAATTGTACCAGAGTTAGAGTTAGTAAATGATAAACTAACTAATAGGAGGGTACACACCATGGGGAAAAAGAACTACACGACAGAGCAGATCATTCTGATACTCCGGAAAGTAGAAGTACTCTGCGGGCAGGGGAAGACGATATCCGAAGCGGTACGGCAGAACGGTATCACAGACCAGACCTATTACAAGTGGCGTAAAGAGTACGGCGGCATGAACATCTCCGATGCCAAGAGAATGAAAGAACTCGATAAAGAGAACTCTCGCCTTAAGAGAATCGTTGCCGATCTCACCCTGCAGAATGCCGTGCTGCAAGACGTAAACGGAAAAAACTTCTAAGCCCGGTTAAGCGCAAGGCAGCCGTCCTATATGTGATGACAGAGCATAAGGTCACTGAGAGATGGGCTTGCCGGGTACTCGGAGTCAACAGAACTGCCGTGAGGTACGAGCCTAAGAAGCTGCCCGATGAAGACAAGGTGCATGAGGCCATTGTCTATCTGGCAGCAAACTACGGCCGTGTCGGCTACCGCACCGTAACCGATATGCTCCGGAACAGCGGCTTCAAGATTAACCATAAGCGGGTAGAGCGTATCTGGCGGGAAGAAGGCTTAAAGCTGCCATCCAAGCAACCCAAGCGGGGGCGCATCCATCTTTCGGACGGGAGCTGTATCAGACTGAGGGCAGAACATAGAAACCACGTATGGAGCTATGACTTCATGGAGGACAGAACAGTAGATGGCCGCAAGGTCAGATGGCTTAACATCATGGATGAGCATGACCGTGAATGTCTGGCCAGTATACCGAGGAGGTCATGGCGCAGCAAAGACGTCACCGAAACACTGGCGGATATCATCTTGCTCAGAGGTACTCCGGAGTATCTCCGCTCGGACAACGGGCCTGAGTTTATTGCCAAGGCATTACGCCGGTGGTTAAGGGATATCGGGATAATCACGACATACATTGAACCGGGGAGTCCCTGGGAAAACGGATACATCGAGAGCTTCAACGCCAGAATGAGGGATGAATTCTTGAATGGGGAGTTATTCGGCAATCTCTATGAGGCACAGGTGTTAACGGAGAGATGGGTACGCTATTTCAACAAGGTCAGACCCCATTCCAGTCTGGGGGGAAGACCGCCGGCTCCGGAGAGCTATATCATCAAGGATGACGCCCTCACCTCAATCTTGCGGCAGGGAGAACCTGATGTTACAATGCAGAAGAACCTGGCGGAGGCTGTCTAACAATGATCGGTTCTAACTTTCATTCTGGACCAAAGACTGGGGGCAGAGCA
>CAYOAR010000211.1:0-1995 GCA_964402105.1 uncultured Dehalococcoidales bacterium | reverse complement strand
TTACAGTCAGCTTCGCCATGCTCGCCAACCACTCGTTGTAGGACTGGTTCGCGTTCCGAGTCGCCCCTGCCACAGCGGCGATTGCTGCCGCTCCCGCCCCAATGGCGAGGGTCGCAGTGCCCATTGCCGGCGCAAGTGACTTGAACAGAGGAATTTGTTTACCGATGATTTTGTTGAGAGTGCTTGTTAGCTTGTTGGCTTGTGCATTCGCCTTGTTGGCTTTCCCTTGTTTGCCGCCAAGCTGGTCTAGCCTCTTTCTGATATCGTCTAGCTTCTTTTCACCTTCGGCGACGACTTCGGTTATAATTCGGACTCTTAGCTCTTCCGGCATTGCTATCACCTGCCTTCCGCTGTGCCACACGTAAGAATTGGTCTTCGATGTTCATCTGATCTACCATCTCGATGTATTCCGAGAATGGCAGCTGCTTGATATCCCACGGTAGGACACCCCAATATTTAGCCACCTGGTAGATAGTCACCTCGATGGGTTGTTTGGCCTTGCGTCCGTGGGATTGCGCCGAGTAGTACGCCGTTACTCTGAGTTGCCGCTCTTCAGCGCTTTTGGGTCGGCCCTGCGCCCTAGGATGAGGTATTTGGTTATAGTATCCAGCACGGATACCGGGATTTTGAGTATTGCGTCCTTGCCCACCGGCAGAGGGTTACCATCTCGGTCGGTTGCGTTCCATGACTTGATGAACTGCGCCACAAAAGCCATCCCATCTTTGTCGCTGCCCTTCTTTCGCAGTCCAGCGAGTTGCAGTTGTTCCTCTACCGAGAGTTCGTGAACCTCGATTGTCCAGTCGTAGTCAGGCACGCTTACAGTGATGGTCGGCCACCCTTTTTGCGTGTTAACCATTACGGCAGCACCGCGAGGCCGTTAACCAGCTTTATTCCCCATTCCCAATCGCTTATGGGATCATAGATGGATTTCAGGCTCATGGATACAATGCTCTGCCCATCACGATCATCCGGCGCGTCAAACTCGGCTACCAAGAAACATCCTTCTAGTGTCAGCCCCCATCCCTTTATCGGCTCGCTGAAAGATATCCGCACAAAGATGGGTGTCTGCGCCGCCGTGGTGCCACGGTAGGCCTGGAACAATCCGTAGCTGTTGTCGTTGAATGCCATCGTTACGTCAAGGTCGACACCACGCTTCTTCTCGGCAACGTCCGTGAACGTAAGCCCGCCGTCCGTGTATTTCATCGGGGTGTACCCCTCGCGCAGTTTGTAACTCCAATCCACGAGGGTAGCGGTAAACTGCGTGGTACCCAATGATGCCTTGCTGGTGTCCACATACAATTTGCCCATACCGGAAATAGCAGGGGTGATTGACGTTGGAGGGTTTAGCCCAGCCGTGAACGGCTTCGCAATCATATCCTGCCCCACGATGTTAGCAGACACCATGACCGCATCATCCACTTGCCCGCTGAGTTCCAGGCTCTTCGCAAAGCAGAAAGAAGATTGGAATTGGTGCTTGTCATCACCGTGTTCGATGGTGTAGGTGTCCAGATTGGCGGTAGAATAAAGGTTCGGGGTGTAATCCCAGGTGTATGCCCCGCCGCTGGCTGTCGGTGTAACCCCGCCTTTGACGGCCATTCCCAACAGATAGGCTAACTGCTCATAGTTAGCATCGCCCTCATACGTGAGGTCTGCCAGTACGCCGGTGACGACAGAGCGGTCAAACTCGCTCAGGCGGCCGACATCCAAGTCGCTGGGGCGATAGTATTCCTGCGTCAATTTGGGGCTCAGCTTTCCTACCAGCCGTGCTGTAGCCTGTACAGCCACCCCATGGTTACTTTCTTTGCCAAGTTGTATCTTTCGTAGGGCACTTTTGCCCGCTAGGCTGAATTCTGGCATATTCCCTCCTTAAATTAGCCCCAAAGGACGCGCCTTTGGACTTGTAAAATGATTTCGCCCACTCGGAATAATGCGTCAGGTGACGCGGGATATTGGCGGTTTACCGAGATGATCCGAGAAGTCACTACTCGGCAGCCG
>CAYOAR010000210.1:0-4149 GCA_964402105.1 uncultured Dehalococcoidales bacterium | reverse complement strand
TCGCTAGACGACTAGGATTTACCGACGATCCGGTGTTTTTTGAGATAACCTCAGCACCAATGCGAAGCTGGTATTCGTATGAGAAAGAGAACCTCCTGCTTGAGATCGCGCTTAATGGAAGCATACTTATGTTCAATAGCAATTTCTGGGAAAGGCCAGAATACCTGCCTTCGGACGAAGAGTGCATCGCTATTGCCACACAGTGGCTCAAAGACCATGACCTGTATCCCGACAATGTGGTGGGGGTAACAACCTCTTCCGATAGGCGTGTTGAGTTCTGGGATACAGAAAAAAACATAATGGTTGATTATTACCAAGTCGGAACAGAAGTGCATTTCTCCGTGGCAGTAGACGGTATCACCACCATTGGTGGGGGCGCTTTGGTCGTGGTCGGTGATAATGGCACAATTTTACGCATGGACACTAACAAACTAACCATTGAGAAAGCCTTTGACGTCCCGCTCAAAGACGCTAGCGCGGCTTTCGCCATACTAAAGGATAAGCTTACAAGCTCAGAGCCACCCACCAGTATGGACAACCTTGAATGCCTGATTAATCATAGCCAGCTCTCAAGATTGGTGATTAACAGCGTTGAACTTCACTATTTTTATAGTGTTGCCAGTGACTATCTACTGCCTATATACAGGTTCACCGGAGTCGGCTATGATGAACGTCAGAATATGGTATATGAATACGACTTCATAGGCCAGGTGGATGCGGTCTTGCATTAAGTAGGTTCTTGTCAGAAAACAGAAAGCGCAGAAATAAGCCTCCAGTGATGAGCCGGAGGCTTATTGTTACCATGCCACTTTAAGTGCTTTATTAAGGCGCCTCAGCCCTGAAATACTGTTAAGCACAACCTATGGCCGGCTCAAATGTTCCTATCGTCCCTCCAACACCCTCCCCAGCACCGTTCCCAAGAACACCCCTATGCTGACAAGGATTAGGAGTAAGCGGAAAATCCAAAAGCCGCCATCAAATACGGCATAATCCCAGAGTATCAACTTCGTGAATCCGTCTGTAATCCAACTAATTGGCGTAGTAACAAGGTTAAATCCTCCCTCAGCTATAACCTGAAACCCCAACATATTGTTTACCCATGAAACAAACGATCCGTTCACTTCTCCGATAAAAAAGCCGTCTGCCATTGCGCATAACAGATGGGTCATAGCCCAGCCGACAAGGATGAAAGTAAACTTCCACATTATGGACGATGTACCTTCACCATTTGGCGGCATTAGCAGCAATGCCTTTGATAACGGGCAGGAAGGTTGCGCTAAGGATGCCGAATATTTCCATATATAACTCTTCTGTGATATAACAAATGGACTGCTGCTCGGTAGGTGCGCCGGGGTAAATTGAAGGAGAGGGAAAATGACAAAAGGTGATAGATTAGGGCATAGATTCGTTTCCAGTAGTAAAGAAGGCAGACTGTCAGGAACGAGGATAATTACGGATTCTGAAACAGGCATTGAGTATCTTTTTGCTTGGGACGGCTACGCCGGGGGCTTAACCGTATTATTGGATAAGACAGGCAAGCCGTCGGTATCTAAGGATTATAAGAGCTCGTTTAAATAACAAATGGCCTGCCCATTAGGTCATAAGTGGTACGGCTGTAAGTGCGAGCGCTGCGGTAAGACTCGTAACGAACTTCATAATTGGGATGCCTGTAAAGGCAAATGCAAGCGGTGCGGCGAAGCATGCCCGGTGCGACACGATTGGAACGGATGCAAGTGTTCAAAGTGCGGCATACTCCGCGATGAACAGCATAATTGGAATGGGTGCGGGTGTTCCCGTTGCGGCAAGGTAAGGGATGAACAACACAATTATGAGGCTTCATGCGAAGGCTGGTACAGGCAGTGCCGCAAACCTCGCCGCGAACCGCACCGTTGGCAAGGCATTAGGTGCGCAAAATGCGGTGAACTGAAAAGAATAACCGATAAAGAACTGGCATTGCTGACCAACCAAGCCGAAATCGCTGATCTCGCAAAACATGCAAACGGATGGCTCCGTATCAAAGCATTTGATATGCTCACCAATCGGTCCCTAGCCCAGCAATTACTTAAAGATATGATAGCAAGCCGCGATGAGGATGATCGCGTGTTGGCTGCTACAAAGCTGCCAGATAGTTTTGACGCACAGATGATTTTAGCCGAATGCGTTAAAGATGATAAAAGAAGCGATGACATTCGCAGTACGGCAATAGGCGCTCTTTCCGACCAATATTTGCTTGGCGAGATAGCAAAACATTGCTGGGAGTTTGCGCGCTCTGCGACAAATAAAATTACCAATCAGATAATACTTGCTGATATCGCAAAGAATTGCACGAGTGAATATGCCGCCGTGAATGCAATTGATAAATTGACTGACAAAGCTGTACTTACAGATATTGCCAATAACCATGCTAAACACCAGCGTTCAATCGACGCAAGCAATAGGCTGAAGCAATTAGGCGGATAACAAATGTGGCAACAGGGATAGGTTTATTAGTTTTTTGATATAATCCCGATATGACATCTTGCTTCCACCCTATTTGGGCACCATTATTACCCGCAGAAGCAGGCTCTCCAACAGAGGAAGTAGAAGTGCTGTTTTGGGACACCACATGGGAGTGGTTTCTAATCCATGGAATTCCCATGCTAGCCATCATTGCCGTAGCGTTCGTCATATACTGGGCAGCACGCTTTGCCATCCCTCATGTTGTGGAACGCTCCGTGCGCTTGAGTGGGAAAGACAAACGGGCAGGCGATTACGCCGCGAAGCGGGCGCAAACACTGAGCAATCTTCTAGTTAACGTAATGGGCATCGTGATTGGGCTGATTGCCTTGATGACGGTGCTGGATCAGATGAATATTCCCATTGCCCCCCTCCTGACGAGCGCCGGTGTTGTTGGTATCGCGATTGGCCTTGGGGCACAGAGCTTGGTAAAAGATCTGATATCAGGGATATTTATCCTGATGGAAGACCAGTATAACCGCGGTGATGTTGTAACAGTGGCTGGGGTAACCGGTACGGTGGAAGAGGTGAGTCTGCGCCGCACAGTACTGCGAGACTCAAATGGAACTCTCCACAATGTCCCCAACAGCGCTATCACCTTAACCAGCAACTTCACGCGCGACCTCTCCCGCATCAATTTGGATCTGCCCGTGGATTACGGTACCGATTTAGACCGCGCCATGAGCATCATCAACCGCGTTGGCGGAGAGCTTGCAAAAGACAGCTACTTCGGAAAGCTCGTTCTCTCGCCCCCTATAGCACTGCGCGTGAACAACTTCGCAACCTCCGGCATCGAAATCAAAGTAACTGGAGATACGACCCCCGGCAGCCAGTGGGAGGTAGCCGGTGAGTTCCGCCGGCGCATCAAGCTGGCCTTTGATGCAGGGGGCATCGAAATTCCTTGGCCTCACGTGAAGATTCATTTGGCAGGAGAATCAAACCAAGTTTGCCCCAAATGTCAGCATCGTTTACCAGCAGGGTTCGCTTTCTGTTTGAGCTGTGGGGTTGATGCCCGTCCGTCTAACCTGTAGCCATATCCCCACCCACGGTGTTTTCTGTGACAGTTTTGGGATATTCGTAACTGATAGATATTGCGGCGCCATCCGCCGTTCGATTTGTTGGCAAATTCTCGCTTGCTATACGATGCATGCGAGAATCCCGATTTAGTACTATATTGTGGGCTAAGTTCAAAATGTGTAAAGATAAAAACTGTTTCGGCAATCACGACGCTGGTGAGAGCACAGGAGTTCCACCGTGTGCGGCATAGTTGGATATCTTGGCCCATCACAGGCTCAGCCAATCTTGTTGAGTATGCTCGGCAAGCTGGAGTACCGGGGCTACGACAGCTGCGGCATCGCTATCCAAGGCAGCCCTCTTAGGGTTTTCAAGGATGCTCTGCGTGTGCAAGAGCTGGCCGGCCTGGTGCCCGATGACGTTCTGGGAACGGTTGGGGTAGGGCATACTCGTTGGGCTACCCATGGCGAGGTTGCGCCGCAGAATGCCCACCCCCACTTAGATTGTTCGCAGGACATCGCCGTCGTCCATAACGGCATCATTGATAACTACGACGAACTTCGCACGGAGCTCATGTTCGAAGGACACGTCTTTTCCTCGCAAACTGACACCGAGGTCATTGCTCATCTCATCGAGAAA
>CAYOAR010000209.1:0-8770 GCA_964402105.1 uncultured Dehalococcoidales bacterium | reverse complement strand
ATCTCTAAAAAGGTGCTCCGTGACCTCGCGGCTGCCGCTGGTAGGCCAGCTTACGCCGAAGACGGTAAATATGCCAGAGCCCACAAAGTACTCGCCGATGGCGAGAGCCTTTTCGCTCATCCACTCGGGAGCTGCCCCGGCTGCCGGCAGATCCGAAATGTCATCGCCCAAGCCGCCGTCCCGAACTATAGCCGTGGCGGCGATGAGGATGCGGGCGTTATCTACGCATGAGCCCATATGCACCACGGGAGGGATACCGAGTACTTCGCACACCGAGCGTAGCCCTGGTCCGGCGAGAGAGGCCGCCTCGGGCACCATGAAGCCTGCTTTGGCTGAGGCCATGGCTGAGCAGCCGGTCTGAAGCACGAGCACGTCGCGCTTGATGAGTTCTTTTACCAGTGTCACGTGTACGCCGTCGTGGGTAACGCGGGCGTTGTTGCAGCCGACCACCCCGGCAATACCGCGGATGCGTCCGTTTATGATATTTTCGTTTAGCGGCCGATAAGATGCACGGAACAGTCCGCCTTGGACATAGC
This sequence comes from uncultured Dehalococcoidales bacterium, assembly GCA_964402105.1. Lineage (GTDB taxonomy): Bacteria > Chloroflexota > Dehalococcoidia > Dehalococcoidales > UBA1222 > WRNP01. The sequence continues at coordinate 8,234 of CAYOAR010000209.1, read as the reverse complement.
CTATGGTTTCATGGCTGAAACCGGCAACGAGCGCCGTTTTTTCTGAGGGGATATGCACCGCGGGTGGGCGATTGGGGTAGTTGTCTATTGCAGTTCTTAATATCTCTCGGGCTACCTCGAGGGCGCGGTGATCTTCAAACTTGATGTGAGTTGCTCCTGTCATATGGGCGCGTGGATCGGTGGTGATGATCTTGGTATGGAAACAAGCTGCCACGCTTGAGAGCCCCTGCATAATACACTGGACGTCAACCACCATAGCCTCGACAGCTCCGGTAATGATGGCCAGTTCTTGCTGTAAGAAGTTTCCTGCGATGGGAATGCCGCGGCGCATGAGTATCTCGTTGGCGGTACAGCACATACCGGCGAGATTGATGCCTGCCGCCCCCTTTTCCTTGGCGTAAGCGATGACGGCGGGTTCTTGGGCAGCAACCGCCAATATCTCGGCAAGTTGGGGCTCATGTCCGTGGATGATGATGTTTACCCGATCAGGCTTAAGTACGCCTAAGTTAATCTCGGAGAGTACTGGTGTGGGTGTGCCGAACATCACGTCCTGGAGCTCGGTTGCAATCATACTCCCACCCCAGCCGTCGGCTAGGGCGACGCGCATGGCTTGTCTGAGCAGGCTCTGATGGTCTTGGTCTACACCCATGTGCGTACGGTGCAGTGCTTCTACTACCTCGCGGTCGATGCCGCGCGGGGCAACTCCCAGTTTGCGCCACAGCTCTTGCCGCTTCATGGGAGCCCGCGCGAGAAGCGGCAGTTCACCTTCTTGGCGCCCGAACTCGCAGAGTAATTTGTGCCCAACGTTCCGTGCGATATCCAGAGTGGAATGCTCTCGTGTTTCCACTCCCAGTTCTTGTGCCAGCGCTCGCAACTTCTGCTCGTCTTTCACGGCAAAGTCACATGCTTTGCCTTCAGCCATTAATACAAAAGCTTCGGTTACTTTGCGTGCGTGATCGCTATGGGCGGCCGAGCCAGCCGCCACCATACGGGTGAAATTGCGAGCGGCGATAGTCTCGGCCGTTGCTCCGCAGAGACCGCGCCGCTTTTCATTCTCGTCGGTCTTCCCTTCTTTGCCCTTGGAAACCGGTACGCGGCAGGGACCCATGGCGCACATATGGCAGCAACTGCCCTCGGCACCGACAGGGCAGGGCTTCATTTTCTCTGCTCGATCGAAAACGGTGTCGATGCCCGCCGCGCGTGCTTTCATGAGCATCTCGGCAGACGGGTGATCTATAGTGGTTTTGCTTAATTCTTCATTCATAATTTAACTATCTCAGACTCGGCATCAGATACCGCTACGGCTTGCAGCAATTAAAGCGGCGCGGATGAGCCAAGCGTTACAGTGCCCGCGCTGCTCATTACTAGGGATTGCCAGCTCAGCGACATGGCAGTCAGAGCTTAGGCGTGTGAGCTATGTGTTGTCTGTGGCGTTTCCCAGTTCTGCGATCAGATTCCTTACCAGCTTGATTGCCTCTGGATGGCGCATTACGATGATGTCTCCACCAGCCAGCAACATCGCCTGAGCAGAGATGGCTTCCAGCATCACCCCGCGTTTCTCGGCATTGCCCAACACGGGATCATTTGGCAGATTGGACTCCTTGGCCTTCCAACTCTCGCGGGCGATGTTGCAAATGATGGGGGATTGGAGCTTGTCATCGTCTTGTGCGAGAGCGGCGATACGGATGCGCTCCATGACAGAGTAGCAATACTCAAGGCCGTATCCAAGGGAACTTACGGTGGGGTCGATAATGATTTGATCGCCGGGGATTCCCAAGTTGCCGATTAGTATATTTAATTGTTTGGCTAGATTGACATCAATCGGGCTGGAGGCGGCAACGATATGGCCGTAGCTTAAGGCGGCGGCGGCGACCCTTTTGTAATTTTCGGTCTCCACCGGTCCGACGATAAGCTTCTTGTCAGTGACGGCCTCGCATATGTGTCTCAGAACATCAGTATTTTTCTCTTGGCTGGCTGTCCCCCAGACAATCAGAGGCACGGATAGGGCGGCGGACATGCTTTTTACCAAGGCAGCCGCCTCTTCTGCGCTTCGGTTTTGTCCGTTGGGGTCGGTGCTCTCAAGCTGTAAGCAGATCATCTCAGCCCTGTACCGACTAACACATTGCTGTGCCCAAGCTATGGGGTCATTCGTCACACCCGCAAACGGGGCAAGTGCCGCTGGTGCCCAATCGGTGGGAGGAATATCCCATACCTCCATGGCGATGCGCGGAGGATGGGACATGCGCCCCTCAAAGGTGTGAAATGGATAACAGCTCTCACCGCCTATGGTCACACCGTTGCTTATGGTGACCTCTTTAATCTGGCTAGAGCAGATAAGCCTTGGTAATTCGATAGTCATCATGATCCTCTGCGGCCAATTAAGCGGGACATGCTAAGCCAGCTGCTAATTTGGCAGCCTTGACGGTGTTCTTCATAAGCATAACGATAGTCATGGGGCCGACTCCGCCGGGCACAGGGGTGATCGCGGCAGCCTTATCTTTCACATGATCAAAGTCTACATCGCCTACCAAAATACGCTTGCCTTCTGGCGTCTTTCCGACCTCATTCGTGCCGACGTCAATTACAACCACGCCCTCTTTCACCATATCGGCGGTGATACACCTAGGCCGACCGATGGCGGCGATTAGGATATCTGCGCGCAAAGTGTGCTGTTTAAGTTCGCGTGTTTGGCTGTGGCATATGGTCACGGTGGCGTTGGCCCCCGGTCCCTTTTGCGAAAGGAGATTGGCGACAGGTTTCCCGACGATATTGGAGCGTCCTACTACCACAACTTCAGATCCTTCTATCTTGACTCCGCTACGCAAGAGAAGCTCGTGCACTCCGGGGGGAGTGCAAGGCAGAAAGCCGTCTTCGCCAATGGCAATCTTGCCTACGTTGATGGGGTGCAAGCCGTCAACGTCTTTAAGATGGCTGATGGCCATGAGTACTCGCGTTTCGCTGATGTGTTTAGGCAGCGGGAGTTGCACGAGTAGGCCGTGAATCTTGGGGTCAGCGTTGATTTGGGCGATGAGCTCTAACAGTTTTCCCTCAGAGATGTCTGCCGGCAGGTCGTAGCGCTCAGGATACATCCCCAGATTTTGGCACATTGCAACCTTGCTGCCGACATAGGTTAGGGAAGGGCCGTCGCAGCCGACGATGACAGTAGCTAGCCCCGGAACAATGCCGCCAGCTCTAAGCCCCGCAACCTCTTTTTTCAACTCCTCGCTTATTTGCCGGGCGGTCTCTGTCCCGCTGATGATTCTGGCTGTCATGCAGCATCTCCTTAGGTAAGTCTAGATATTGAGAGATTATAGCATCTTTAAGAGTGTTGCCTAAACGGCAAGCTTACCCATGAGGGTGGATATTGCGCACACCGCAGCCGAGGTGTCAGGTAATTCAAGAAGAGAGCGCCGATTGAGGTCTGCCTCCATAACCGCATCGTCTGCCGGGATGACAGTCGCGGGAGACAAGCCGAGCACCTCAAGCTCGCGAGCTACTTGTTCGTCGAGGCATCCGTTTGGTGCGCGCGCTATAACTGCCGAAATGCGCTTGATATCAAGCTTAAGCTCATCTGTTAGGGAGCGGATGCGTCCCAAGGTGCGTACCCCTTTTACAGAATGATCGGATATGATGATCAGGTCGTCTACATTCTCGGTGGTACGGCGCGAAAGGTGCTCCATCCCAGCCTCGTTATCCAAAACCATGCATTGGTAATTTGGTTTTAGTTTATCAATAAACTGTTTGAGCACAGTATTGGGGTAACAGTAGCAGCCGTCGTTTTCTCCCCGACCCATCGAGATTAGGTCTACTCCAGAACCCTCGGCCACGGCTTGGTTGAGCCTCATCTCCAAATAGGCGGTTTTGGTCATGCCGAATGGGAGATCCATTTTGTCATCATTAAACCCTGCCACTACGGCACCGACGGTAGTGTGCAGTTCAAGCCCTAGGCTTTCGTGCAGATTGGCGTTGCCGTCGGCATCGACTGCAAGCACCGGAATTTGGCCGCCCTTAAGAAAATAACGGATGATGAGGGCAGCCGTTGTGGTTTTGCCGCTCCCTCCCTTGCCGGCGACGGCGACGGAATAAGTCATGGGGCGCTCTCAAATTTCACTGAGGGAAAAAGCTCGCGCATGTTGGTGTGGGGCAGGAACAGGGCTGCTACGTAATTTGTCATAAAATCGGCGTTTTCCGACAACTCAATGTTGGTCATAAGCCGAGCCACCTGTTCGGCGTCGCGGAATAATGCGGCAGAAAACGAGCATAGACGTGCTCCCAATAGCGAGCCGTTGCCTGTAAAAATAAACCTCTCTCGGGGCAGATCCGGCAGGAGGCCAATAGCAACGGCGCTCTCAATGTTCATGTGGGTACCGAAAGTGCCGGCGATAACCACTTGGTCTAGGTTGCTAAAGCCGCTTCCTATGGCTTTAATAAGTGTCTGGCAGCCGGCGAATATAGCTGCCTTGGCGCGGATGAGATTGTCTAAATCTATCTCGGTAATCACGATATCGCGACCGGTTTGGCTTTCGCTTCCTTGGACTAACACGTACTCCCAAGAATCTGCGCCCGATCGCAGACGCGCCGATTTCTTTTCTTGGTTAAACTTGCCGTTCTGACTGATAAAGCCGGAACGCAGCAGGGCAGCTGCGATGTTGATGAGTCCTGAGCCGCAGATGCCTCGCGGGCGCTCGTTGCCGATGGTAGTAATAATCGGCTCACTGGTTTCCTTGCCAAACTCAAAGCCATCGATAGCCCCGCTCGTTGCCAACATGCCGCACTGGATGCCCCCGCCCTCGAAAGTTGGGCCGGCAGAGGCGGCAGCGGTTACCATCCAGTCTCGGTTCCCAGCCACGATTTCACCATTGGTGCCGATGTCTATGTATAAGGTTGTCTTTTCCTGCCGATATATGCCTGTACCTATGATGCCGGAAACGACGTCACCCCCCACGTAACTTGCCACTGACGGCATGGTGCTGACATAGAGGTGCGGGGGAACGTCCAAGCCGAGAGCCCGCCCGAGCACCAGCGGCACCTCGCTGACTGTTGGCACGTAGGGCGATAAGCGCAGGTATTGCGGGTCGAGACTAAGAAGAAGATGTACCATCACAGTGTTGGCGGCAACCAAGATGTGATTCACGTGCTTCAGTTCAGCACCACAACGATTGATCATTTCCTGGATGAGCTTGTTTATGGTGGCGACGACTGCCTGTTGCAGCTTTGCTAGGCCGCCTTGGTTTTGGCAGTGCAGGATGCGGCTAATGACATCTGCCCCATAGCTTATCTGACCGTTGTAATCAATAGCTTCTGCAAGAACTTGACCTTGTGCCAGATCTAGGAGTTGGCCGCGCACGGCTGTGGTGCCGATATCAAATGCAAAAGATAAATTTATGTTACGGGTATCACCCGGCTCAACCCTGATGATTCTTGTTTGGTTGTGAGTTTGGAGCAAGGTTGTGGTCAACTGCCAATTGGATGCGCGTAGTACGGTGCTCAATTCGCGTATTACTTCAAGCGAAACATCTAAAGGGCGGAGGTTTCCTGTAGCCTGAACACCTTTAAGCAGTCGAGAGAGGTCACTGGCATTGTCGCCAAGCGATGGCGGAGGAAGTTCAACATAAACTTTGCTCACCATCGGCTCCAGCGGCTTGGTAGCCGACAGAGCGCTACCAATGGTCTGCGGGGACGTTTCCCGGGTTGGTCTGGCACAATCCAGTTGTGCCGTGGGCAGAACCTCAACCACGAGGTCTGAGATGGCACGACTTTGGCACGCTTGCCGTATCCCGATGGCAAAATCGGCATTACTTAGCTTTCCGCTGTGCGAGCTTTCTGTTCGCCCCTCTTTGATTAGTACCCTGCATGCGCCGCAGACACCACGCCCGCCGCAGGGAGAACTGATGCGCACGCCGGCGTTGTTGGCGGCTTCCAAGAGGCTGGTGCTTGCATCTACGGAAACAGCTTCGCCGCTTGGTTCAAAACGAACATGGCATTCGTCAGACTGCCTCCCCGTTTCTTGGTCGCTTTGCATCTTAGAAGAGTCCTTTTACCCTTCCGGTTTCCACATCCACATCAATGCGCCGGAAAGCAGGGTCGGACGAGGTGCCAGGCATAAGCTTGATATCGCCCGCAACTGGTACGACGAAGCCGGCACCTTTGTAGGTCAGGATGTCACGGATGGGAAGCACCCAATCTTGGGGACGCCCTTTTTTATCGGGGTCGTGCGAAAGACTGAGGTGTGTTTTCACCATACAGGTTAGCATGCTTGCTGCCTCAGAGTCCTTTTCCAGCCGCTCGGCTTTCGCTTCGGCTTCGGCGGTATAGCTCACACCGCTTGCCCCGTAGACATCTCTGGCGATAGTTTCAATGCGCACTCTAAGCGGTGTGTTTGGATCATAAAGGAATTTAAAATTCACCGGTTCATTACAGGCAGCAATAACGGTGTCGGCAAGCTCAAGCGCTCCATCGCCACCCATACGCCAATGGTCAGATACGGCAACCTGCGCTCCGGCATCTTCGGCAGTACGCTTCACGATATTTATTTCGTCTTCGCTGTCGCCAGAGAACTTGTTAATGCAGACCACAGGCTTGATACCCGCTTTCTTAACGGTAGCAATATGGGCCGTGAGATTGGCGCACCCAGCCTCGACTAAGGCAGGATTAGGTTGGGTATAAGTGTTATCCAATGGCCGGCCGGGAGCAACAGGCGAACCGCCGCCGTGCATTTTGAGAGCGCGGATGGTTGCTACCACCACAGCACAGCTCGGGGCAAGTCCGGAGAGGCGACTCTTGATATTCCAAAATTTCTCAAAACCGATATCGGCACCGAAACCCGACTCGGTAACGTGGTAATCCGAAAGCTTAAGAGCCACTCGGTCGGCAACAACTGATGACTGCCCCACGGCGATGTTGGCAAACGGCCCGGCATGTACCATCACCGGTTGTCCCTCCAGTGTTTGGAGGAGATTCGGGTTGGCGGCGCGTAGCATCCAGGCTGTCATGGCGCCATCCACTTCCAAATCGCGGGTGGTAACAGGGTTGCCGCGCCTGTCGTAGGCAACCACGATTTTGCCCATCCGTGCGCGCATATCTGCCAGGTCTTTAAAAATCGCTAGAATAGCCATTACCTCGGAGCTCACCGAAATAGCAAAACCTGATGACATGGCGAAGCCGTCGAGTCCGGTTTTCCCCAGCCCTATGATGATATCGCGGAGTGATTGGGCGCAAAAGTCCATCACCCAGCGCATCTCCACGTTGCGGGGATCGATATCCAGACGTTTGAGATTGCGTTTGGCTAGAAACTCATCGGTGTTGATGAACTCATGTTGCAGCCGAGCCTGTAAAGCGACCATGGCGAGGTTGTGAGCGTTTGTTACGCAATCGATGTCGCCCGTAAGACCAAGCGAGAAAGGAGAGAGTGGAATGCACTGCGCAAGGCCGCCGCCTGCAGCCGAGCCCTTGATGTTGAAAGTAGGTCCGCCTGATGGCTGGCGTATGGCACCCGAGGCTTTCTTGCCGCGCCTCCCCAGCCCTTGGACTAATCCCATAGTTGTTGTGCTTTTACCCTCGCCAAGCGGGGTAGGGGTAATTGCGGTTACAACGATGTATTTACCATTAGGACGAGCTGAAAGACGATTAAGAAGCGGGGCGAAATCCACTTTGCCGAGATATCGTCCGTAGGGGAAGAGCTCCTCTGGGAGAATACCCCATCTCTCGGCGAGCTCAGCCACGGGTTTCATATGCTTTTCGGCCTCCTCGGCGATTTGCCAGTCGGCCATTTTGGTTGGATCTAATGTGTTTGCGTTAAACTGAGCCATTGAACAGGCCATCCTCTACATTACATACTTTATCAGAAAGTCTCGGTGCTACTTGCCGCAGCATGCTATGTTTTTAGGGTATAAATATTTTTTGGAGAAGTACTTCCCTCGCAAAGCCCCATATTGTACAAAGCCATATTGTAGAACAAATTCGTGTTGTTTTGCACTTCACACGCAATGCCAGCCAAAAACAAACAGCCACCATCCCCATCCCCTACAACCCATGCCTACCGGCGACTTAATGTAATATGTTAGTGGGAAAAAGCGAGCTATTGTGGCATAACAGCGAGCTACTTGCTTGTAGCAACCGAAGAATAGCCGTAGGATAATCTGAAAAACAGTGCGGAATCAGTTTGAGCGCACTCGTTTGTACCCCCAACCTTGAATGATGTGCAGGCTGAGGTCTTTACAATATCGTCCTGAGTT
>CAYOAR010000208.1:0-7552 GCA_964402105.1 uncultured Dehalococcoidales bacterium | reverse complement strand
CGCACCGATCTTACGAATACTATAATGCGGCGTTCAGCTGCGGGTGAGCTGCGCTGGGTGCTTGCCCCATATCCCACCAATGCCTTTGCCCAAGATGCCGACATGAGCTTATGTGACTATGAAGACTTTTTATACAAGGCTTGCATGCCCGACCTTGACGACCCCATCGGCTACTGGCAAAAAGTGGCTGCCGAACAAGAGCGTATTGTGAGGTGGCTTAATGGTAAAAATAGGGTGCACGTCACAGGCGCCGAAACTGATTTATGGCTTAGCGTTGCCGGGCGCACATTTATCAACTGCTCCGGTAAATTCAACGTGCCGGACGGAGAGATTTTTACCGGGCCGGTAGAGGATTCCGCTGAGGGATGTGTCTATTTTTCATACCCTGCCATTGAGTGCGGCCGCGAGGTATCTGGCATCCGATTGTGGTTTAGTGAAGGCCGTGTAGTCAAGGCGACCGCGGAGAAAAACGAGGAGTTTTTGCTCAAGATGCTGGAAACGGATGCCGGTGCGCGCTATTTGGGTGAGTTTGCCATCGGTACCAACGAAGGAATCACCCAGTTTACACGCGAGATACTCTTTGATGAGAAAATCGGCGGCAGTTTTCACATGGCGCTTGGTGCGGGCTATCCCGAAACGGGGAGCAAGAATAAATCTGCCATCCACTGGGATATGGTGTGCGACCTGCGCAGAGGCGGTGAGATTAGTGCGGATGGCCAGCTTTTGTACCAGAACGGTAAGTTTATGATCTAGCTCGTTTGAGTGCCGGCTGGCCTCTTTGCTCTGATGGCATCGCCGGTAGCATCGAAAGCAGCATCCCAGATGGTTTCGGCGAGGCTGGGATGGATATGCAAAGTGCGCTGAAGATCACCGATGGTTGCATGCGTTTTTATGGCTAATGCTGCTTCGTGGATGAGGGCCGATGCCCCTGGACCCAAGATATGCACTCCCAATAAACGGCCGCTTGCGGCCTCTGCTATTACTTTTACCAAACCACGCCGCTCGCTGTAGATGGTGGCAGCGGTGTTGGCTGAAAACGGAAAACGCCCGATATCTATGCCTTTCCCCCTTACTCTGGCGGCTTCTTCCGTAAGGCCCACGCTGGTTAACTCTGGCATGCTGAATACACAGTGAGGAATGGCGTCGTATTTCATCACCGAAGCTTGCCCAAGGGCGTTCTCGGCGGCTATTCGCCCTTGCATAATGGCTACGTAGGCCAGCATCGCCCGGCCGGTGACGTCACCTGCGGCATAGATGCCCTCCGCACCGGTAAAGAGATGCTTATCAACGCTTAGTGCTCCTCGTCTGCTTCTTAGGCCTGCTGCGGCAAGGTTATCCAGGCACGGTATTTGCCCGATGCACATAGCTACTTGATCTACCTCGATAGCTTGGGCGCCGCCACCGGCAAGTATTACCTGATAGCCGCTACTAACTTTCTCAACGCATTGAACACGGCTTGAAGTATAAAGGCCGACGGATGCCTTTTTCAGCTCTTTTCCAAGGAGCCCTGTAAGCTCGGCATCCTCGTTGGGTAAGATGCGGGGCAAGGCCTCAATAAGACTGACTGTCGTTCCGAAGCGCGCGAAGATAGTTGCCAGTTCTACCCCCACTGCTCCAGCACCGATGATAGCCAAGCGGCGAGGCGGGGATGTTATCTGAAGGAGTTCTTGTGACGACATAATGCCATCGGCGCCAGGAATGTTAAGCTGGGCTGGCCTTGAGCCTGTGGCGATGATAACCTTATCTGCCTGGTATAGATCTTCATGCGTGCCGGTAAAAACGGAGACGATGCGCCCAGCGAGCAGGCGTGCCTCCCCGTTAATAATACAAATGCCGTAGTCGTCAAGCATCCATTTCATGCCGTCTGCCTGACTGTCTATTAAGGACTGACAACGTGATTGCATGGCTTGCCAGTCTATGTTCTTGATCTCGGTGGTAATGCCGAAACGGGGAGCTTTCTCTGTGACATGCAGTATTTCGGCGGCGTAGCGCAGAAATTTTGTAGGAACGCAAGCGTGATTAAGGCAAGCCCCGCCAAGCCGGTCCTTTTCAATAAGAATAACCCGTGCCCCAAGTTGTGCGGCACGAACTGCAGCGGTATAACCGGCCGGCCCGCCGCCTATGACCATTAAGTCGAAATGAGACGGCTCTAGCTTTGACATGATCTCGTGTCAGCCTTATTTGATGTGGCTGCCAGATATTCGCTTGCTGACATTAGAGAGTGCGCTGCATCTGCGTCTGATGCTTGGATTAACACCAACCAGCCTTCGCCGTAGGGGTCTTTGTTTACCAACCCGGGCTTTCCGACAACGGATGCGTTTGCCGCAATGACGGTGCCGCTGATGGGACTTGTGAGGTCGGTGCTGGCTTTGGATGATTCGATGGTGCCAAAGGGTTCCCCGCGCCGAACATTGCTTCCTGTGCTTGGTAGCTCTAGGTAGACCACGGATTTTAGCTGATCTTGGTAGCGGTAGGTGATCCCCAGCCTAAACTGACCGCTGCCTTCGTCTTTCAACCAAATATGCTCTAGGCTGTATCTCAATTCTTTTGGGTGCATCGCAACCTCTTGTTGTGAGTGTGATGTGGTTACGGGAAATAGCATAGCATAACTGCGCTGGTTTTATCAGTATTATAGCAAGACCTTTGATATCGAGACGTCTTGACACGGCTTTGCGTCACGTAATAAACTTTAGGCAAGGTTTCCACAATCTTACCCAGGAGGTACCGCACTTGCCTGAAGAAGAAAAGGACAAAGCTCTTATCGTCTTCGACTACATCTATCATGCCATGCAGGCGAAGCATGTACTGGATGGCGCAGGTTACAAGCTACGTGAGGTCGCCCCGCCGGTTGACTATCGTACCGGCTGCGATTTGGCTATCGAGATTGATGCCACCGACGTAGATACAGCCGAAAACCTGCTCATCGAAAAGGACGTTTTAATCCTAGACATCCTTTTCATGCCCAAGGGCGCCAACCTTACTCCGGTTTATCTGACAAAGCTCATCAAAACGGTGGATTATGGTGAGTACGTGATGGTACGCGTGGGGAATATGAAGATTGCCTATGAGAAAGCAACTGGCAGCATCGTCAATATCTCCGGCGGCGGCTGCCCCGACATACCATTTTTGGGCATGAAGCTCTATGGCACTGTTATCGGCCAAGGACCGCGCCCGCGTGAGCTGGGAAAGACCATCTGCGCTTATACCTTGGAACATGCATATAATAAGGCGCTTGAGATTTACCAGAAACAGAGTACAAAGAAGGGGAAAAAGTAGAGATGTTGCTTTTAGTCGGTACTATCCCCGATGAAAAACTGCCTCTGACATACGGGCAGGTGAAATATTTGGGCGACAGGCTTCTGATTGGTGAGTATACCTTGGAGGGGAAATACGTTACCCTCGGGACTGCGGCTATGATTTCTGCGGCATCGGTTGCATCTCAGGCAATGGGAGTCGAAGAGCCGTATGCTTTTGTGGTTGGCGATACGGGCATGGGTGAAGGCACAACAAAGCTCTTAAAACACCTGACGACAGAGATTTCTAACATTAAGCCCAGTGTTATGACACTGCACTATCTTCTGCCAACACGCGATACTTTTATCAATCTTATTGAAGCAGCTCACAAAATGGAGAAACGCCCGTTTTTAATCGCCGATGCGGGCGCGTTGCTCAATGCCAAGGCGGTCAAGCTTGCTCAAAAATTTGACCTCTTCACCCCTGATCCCGGCGAGATAAGCTTTCTTGCTGATCCCGATGCTGCCCACCCGGCTTATGTACAGCATTTTATCTTTGATGTTGATCAGACCGAAGTTCCTAAGCTGAGCCGGGAGGCCTATGCCAACGGCGATGCGCCTAAGTACATGATTGTAAAAGCCCCAATTGATCACATTATTGTGGATGGGCAGGTATCGGGTACCATTAGGGAGCCGAATGTGCCTGCCCTTGAGCCCATTGGCGGTACCGGGGACACCATTACGGGCGTAACATCAGCGCTAATTGCTGCCGGTATGCCGGTGATTGATGCCTGCACTTCCGCCTGCAAGATAAACCGTGTAGCCGGAGAGTTGGCCCAGCCTAATCCCGCCACTACCATTGCTCAGTTTATCCCGCACATACGCCAAGCGGTGAAAAAGGTAATAGGGGTTAAGTGATAGGAGTACGTCTCGCTAATACATCGGTAGGAAAAATATGAGATGTCGTCCGCGATGTTAACTCTTAAGGGTTGCGCAGCGGATGCTTAACAGGACGTTTTATTGCGCGAAACACTACACGGCAGGAGGGAACGGCAAGCATGACAGTGCCTACGGAAAAACCTAAAAAGCGGTTAAGTATACTAAGCGGCAACATGGCTCTTATCACAGGCTTGACCATGGGTGTTCTTGCTGCCGTGGTGCAGGGGTACTTTAATCTGCAGCCGCCTGTTGCCGCCGGCATATGCGGCATCTCTCACCCGGCCAATCTGGTTAACTGGCTGGCTAATAATAACCCTCTTTTTAAACCGGATCCACCCTTTACAATCCACAGTATCTTTGTCTCCGTGCCCGTGCTGACTTCGGTCGGCTTCATCATCGGCGGGTTTATCGCTGCTTTTTTGAACAAAGAGTTTAAGTTCCGCCCCGGCCCGGTGCGCGATAATATCTTGGCTTTTATTTTGGGCTTTATCATCATCAATTTTGGCCTGCTGTGGGGTTCCTGCCCCATACGCACCACCATTCTTGCCGCGTACGGCATGCCGTTTGCGATGCTTATCCTAGGCTGTATTGTGCTGGGGGTAGTGGTTGCCTGCGAGTACATTAAGTGGAAAGTAAGGAGAGTAAGATGATTATTGGCTTGGCATCGCTTATTGTCGGCCTTATCGTGGGATATTTAGGGCAGCGCTCGCGCTTTTGTACCATCAGCGGTATCCGTGATTTTTACCTTGTAAAAGATCCCTACAGGCTGAAGGGAATTATCGGTATATTTTTGGGTGCGGTGGTTGGTTTCACCTTGGTCAATATTTTGGGGGGAAACCTGCAGAGTTTTAGCAAACCGGGCGGATGGTCGGCTTTGCCTATGTTATCCGAAGGACTCAATGTCCAACCTCTTGTCCTTATTCCCTTGGCCTCCATCGGCGCTTTCGGCATGGCGTATTTTTCGGTCATGGCTGAAGGCTGCCCTTTCCGTCAGCATGTTATGGCCGGAGAGGGCAGGCTTTCCGGTATTCTCTATATCGCTGGGCTGGTGGTTGGGGTGATTTTCTTCGATATTGTCATTGTGCCATACCTTCAGTTGCTGACCCTTCTCGGTTAAAGTCCTACATGCATGGGAGAGGTTACCCCTCTCCCATGGCGGGCAGCCATCATCTTGTCTTTACATAAACCGACAAGGTGATGGTAAAAGTATGTCATTATTAGCCCAAAAATGTATTGACACCTCGTTCTGGCGGTGCTATCTTTGTTTTCCATAGGGTATCGTTGTATGTCTTGCAGCCAATAGCCATCTGCCGCAAGTGGCATGATAGTGCTTTGTTTAGTTTTGGATTTGGTGCAATATAGAAATAACAAGATGGAGGAGGCAAGATGAACCCCAAAAATCCCCGTGAAACTGATGAGGCCGATAGCGTAGGTCCTCAGATAATGGTCAAGCCGCTTCCGATCATCCTGGATGAAATGGAAAATAACATCCGGAGGGTCGAGGAGTTGGCTCGTTTGGCTGAGGAGGCCTCACACACCGCTTGCGCTGCCTCAATAGCGGCGACACAGTCAGCTCAGTTAGCTGGCACTGCTGCCGAGGGAGCTGCTAACGAGGCAGCCACGAGAGCTGCCCAAAGAGCTGAAGAAGCTATTCGTACTGCTCGGGAGGCAGCCGAGATTGCTAAAAAAGCTGCCGAGGATGCAGGGAAGCGGGCTGAGGAAATGGCGCGCGCCGCTAAGTTCGCGGCCGAGGAAGCCAGTGCCAAGGCTGAAGAGGCCTCGCTGGCTGCTCGCGAAGCTGCCGTGGCTGCTGCCAAATCCGCTGAAACAGCCGCCATTAGAGCCCAAGAAGCAGCGAATGCTGCGCGAGATGCCATTGAGATTGCCGAGCAGGCAGCTGCTAGGGCGGCTGCTTTAGCTGAAGAAAAAGCTAGGGCTGCCAAGCTGGCGGCAGCTGAAGCGGCAAAAAGCCAAACTGTTGAGGCTGTTAAGAAGGCTGATGAGGCTGGGCGCGAGGCCAAGCAAGCAGCTGCCGAGGCTTTTCGTCAAGCGGAACAGCTAGCCCGCAAAGCCGAGCATGCCAATGCAGCTGGAGACACCGCCATTGAGGCCGCTACCCTCGTGACTGGCATTATGGCCAATAAGGTAGATGAGGCCGGAAAAGATGCTAAGGCAGCAGCAGCAGCGGCTTTGAAATCGTCTCAGGATGCCGCCCGCAGAGCAGAGGCTGCTGATGTTGCCGGCGACGAGGCTTTGGCTACCGCAGTACGAGTGCTTGGCGAGAAAGCAGTAGCTCGTGCGCAGGAAGCTTCAAATCAAGCTTTGATTCGTTCCGAAGAGGCGGCACGTGCTGCCCGTGAAGCAACCAATCGTGCCGAGGATTCGGCTCGTTTTGCCCGCGATGCCAGCAACCGTGCCGAAGAGATAGCTCTATCTGCCAAAAGGGCTGCCGAAGATGCACTCTCCAAGGCTGAGGAGGCCTTAGTGAAGGCTGTTATCCGCCGCTTGTCTCAATCGCAATGGATTGCCACGCTTATTGTGGTGAACTTAGGACTTATTCTTGCCTCCGTAGCCATATCGGTTGCGCTTGCTCTTTCGAGATAAATAACTATTAGAAGATATAAAGGGAGCTGCGCTTCGGTGCAGCTCCCTGTTTTATTTAGCACGTTGTTAGATTGCGAATAACGCCAAAATATTGTTGCATTGGTTAAAAATGAACAGAGCGCTCACCGCGAAAATAGAGAGTCTGATAATAGGTGAGTTGAGGGTGGCGGGGTGATAGGGATATGTTGCTTGCAGGCACAGCTGTTGATTGATATAATAGCGCCTTAACATCACCAAGGTTAGCGTCCCTGGCTATACAAGGGTGGGGATGCTTTTTTTATGTTGATATAAACACAAAGAGAAGTAGGGGATATGTCTTTTTTAGAGTCCAAGGATGATGGTAGTCTAGAAGCGATGCGACATTCAGCTTCGCACATTATGGCTCAGGCAGTGCTTGAGCTTTTCCCGGGTGCCAAGCTGGGTATTGGACCGGCAATTGAGAACGGCTTTTACTATGATTTTGAGTTGCCGCGTTCGCTTGTTCCTGAGGACCTGGTATTAATTGGCGAAAAAATGAATGCCGTTATCAGTCGTGATTTGCCGTTTGAACAACGCACAATCACAAAAGACGAAGCTCGTCTGCTTTTCCACTCTCAGCCATTTAAGCTGGAACTCATTGATGAACTGCCGGGCGACACTGTTTCCGTCTACCGCCAAGACAATTTTACTGATCTCTGCAAAGGTCCGCATGTAGCTGTAACGGGAGGGGTTAAAGCGTTTAAACTCCTATCGATTGCCGGAGCGTACTGGCGCGGCGATGAAAAGCGCCCTATGCT
>CAYOAR010000207.1:0-13047 GCA_964402105.1 uncultured Dehalococcoidales bacterium | reverse complement strand
TACTTTACTAAAAATAATTCCGACGACCGATCGACAACGAATAATGTCAATACTTGTGCCTGCTTCGGTTTTCGGCAGTGATAAGCTCCGAGTTATTATGGAAAGAGTCAATGGCACAATTTCCCTCGGTTTGTTATGCAGGAGTCATCAATGAAAGATGTATTAAAAGCAGCGTGTCTCGTCCTCGCACTTGCGGTGCTGTCTTCGTGCGGCCCAGGTTGGGGCGAGATAACCATAGGCGTCTCTACTCCTACGGCTTCCGTGCCAGAAACATCCGATGAGGTAGAACCTACTGTTACAACCACCATTGTTACTGCGCCGCCATTTATTCCGACTATGACGATGCCAGAACCCCCGACAGTCGTTACCGTGACTCCGCCGACATCGTCAACACGGCCTACTACATCAACCGCACCTAACACCACTACTGTTGTGGTTACTACCACGGTTCTCCAGCCAACGACGGCAACGACCGTAATTCCGACCACTGTAACAACGACGAGGACAACAACGATTACCACCACGACAACCCCCACCCCTACCAGATTGCACTTTATTAATCCGCCGGATTCCATCCCAACAAATCAGCCGGATAAGACAGTGGCATTAATAATTCAAGGGAAGCCGTATACAAGCTATAGGCTTGATGTTATGTGCAATAATGGCACCTGTAGCCCATCTGTCATTAGCAGCTTCCTTCGGGAGCAGCCAATGATAAAAGAGGCTGATGCTTATGGCAATGCGTTTTGGGTATTGTACTTCGGCACCACGCGCAATTTGGATTTCACCGTAACAGTTAGCGGCGGCGGCGAAACTGCTACGCACACGATTATTTTATAGTAAATATCTGCTCGCAAAGGCAATGCCTGCGGCAAATAGTTCCGCCGGCTCTGCTATTCCAATCAAAACAAATAGTTGCCACTTCTCTATCCAGTGTTCCCTAAAGTGTTCTCCGCTTTTTTCGAACCAATACCCATTGCAGTCACCCTGTAGACGCCTTGGCGCCAATCTTGCGGCAGGGAGAATGGGGTGTTACAATGCAGAAGAACCTGCGGAGGCCATCTAGCAATAGTCGGCTCTAGCTTTCGTTCTGGGCTAAAAGCCGGTGGCATGGCAGAGATCATAAAATGAAACGCTTTTTCAGAGTCGCATGCATCATTCTTGCATTGGCAGTTTTTGCATCGTGCAGTTCAACCCCGCAGCAAGGGTTTACAATCACTAATACTAAGACGGCACTGACAATATCGGATACTCAAATTATCCTCACGTCACCTGCGGCAACTGCCAAAACCACCCCGCCCACATTTTACAGCGGTCTGCGTTTTATTGGCGCCAAAGACGGAATTTATGCTGGTGAAGTTGTTCAGTTGACAGTTCATGGGAAACCTAATACTACATATTCAATCTATTCTTTTTACGTTTCGTACGACCCGAACCGAAAACCATTCCCTTCGATCTCTATGGCATCTGACGCTGATGGATATGTATCATGGTCTTGGCAACTCGACAAGAACGCCCCCAAGCGCCCTGCGGCTATACAAATTACCGATGGTGATGAAGTGATGACCCACTATTTCGAAGTCTTGTAGATACCGCCTACAGATGACGAGTATTCAAAACTGTCTTACTCTTGCCACAGGCGGCGACGAAGTATATACAACAGAATACTTGTATGGTAACTAACCTCAAGCATTTAAGCTTGCGGCACACTGTGGGACAAGGGGCTTGCAAGAAATCGTGATTGCCTATTTACAAAATGCGAATGCCACAAAACCAAGGAGGACGATGAGAAATGACCAAGATTGAAACCTGCAAGATGAAGGCTGATGAACCAAAACACACGCTTATGGAAATAGCCGATGACCTTGAGAAAATCGGTGCGTCTCGCCAAGCTAAGGAACTCAGGAAAATTATCGCGCGGTTGGAGCTCTGGCAATCCAAGAAATAAGTACGTCGTCCGAGTGATAGCGCAAACGCGCCTAAATGCGGCTTTCGGACAAAACAAAGCCCGGGCGATTAGTCATGCTCCAAATTTGGCAAGCTTAGCCATGCTCCACGCCAAGCCCAACACAGGCACTCCAGCCAGTGGCATGAGTCTTTTTGATAGGTATTCATGTTCTGCTAAGACGCCTGCTCGTAATCACGTGCTGGACAGCACGAAACCAATAACGCGAAAAGAGTGACCTCGGGCCAGAGTATCGCATCACATTGCGAGCATACTCTGCCATACTGGAGTTGTAACACTTAATATCACAGGCAGTACAAAACGGCTTTGGGTCTTTCGGGCATTTTTCTGTTCGCACTTCAGCGTAGCCGATATACTCCGCACATTCTTCGCACAAAACCGGTGTGTTTTTACCATAAATCTTCGCCTCAGCGCCGCCCGATGTTAAAGCAAACCGCGTACGTTCTCTATGATGAGCCGCGCAATACCACTCAGTAAAATGGGCGACTAGTTTTGTGTCTTTCGCTTTCTGTGTTCCCGGCTCCAGCATGGCATCAGTATATCATGCTCCCTTTCATCAAAATCACCCTGCAGCCATCTCTCACATATTAGATTAGAACCATGTATAAAAACAGTCGGTGCCCATGTAAAATATGGGGTATCTGGTGTAGCTATAGTCAACTAAAAATATTTTATTAACTCATCTACACAGAAAACAGTTTTAGCCGGAGGTGGCATGATATGACCCAGATAGAGCGTTTGGCTACATGGATACGAGAAAGTCGCAGCACCGTCTTCTTCGGCGGTGCCGGAGTATCAACCGAAAGCGGCATCCCTGATTTTCGTTCAGAGTCCGGGCTCTACACCGCCAAACACGTTTATGGCTACTCCCCGGAGGAACTACTTTCCCGAAGTCTTTTTGTTAGCCAACCTAACTTGTTTTTCCGCTATTACCGAGAAAATCTTATTGCCCGCCACGCCCAGCCAAATGCCGCCCACCTAACATTGGCAAAGCTGGAACAAATTGGCTTGCTCAGGGCAATTATTACGCAGAACATCGACGGCCTGCATCAGGCTGCGGGAAGTAAAGAGGTGCTGGAATTACATGGCTCCAACTGGCGGCAATACTGCGTAAAGTGTGAAGCTAGATACAGCCTAGATTACATTCTGTCGCCCGATGTCATTCGGAGCGACATTCCGATCTGCAAACGCTGCGAAGGGATGGTTCGGCCAGACGTAGTGCTTTACGAGGAGGGGCTTGACGACGCAGTGGTAAGTGCGGCGATTCAGGTTATCTCGGAAGCAAGACTATTATTGGTAGGTGGTACGTCCTTAGCGGTATATCCTGCAGCGGGGCTGCTGCGATATTTCAGCGGCGATCACTTGGCGCTCATCAACAATTCCGAAACACCATATGATAACCAAGCCCAAATGGTAATTCGGGGCTCTATCGGTAAAGTAATGAGTGAGGTTTGGGGGATAATCAGTAACAAGCTGTCATGACAACCATGGCGCGCCTAGGAAGCCAAGAATGACCTCATCTCCCAAACTGGGTTGCAGATGCCGCCCGCTATTCTGTCTGTTGAGTGTTACCTGGAGGAAGCATTTTCGGTGTATCCGTTTTTTCGCCCAGCGCATGGACATATTTGAATATATCAATCAGTGCGGCAACTATAGGCACAATGAACACCAGCCCCCAAAAGCCCCAGAAATAACTCCCTGTAACCAGCAGGAAAAGAACAGCTGCCGGATGTAAACGCAGAGCAGCCGCTTGAACCCGGGGTACGAGAAGATTGTTTTCCAGAAGCTGCACGACAACAGCAAGAACGATTACCCACAAAACCATTTCAGGCGCAAAAGCCAATACGACAACAACCATAATCGTGCCGCCGATGATTGGCCCGAAAGTGGGAATCATCTCAAAAAAGCCGTTCACCATTGCCAATGGAATAGCTATTTCCGGTGCGATGAACAAGAGCCCGATAAACGTCATCACAGCAACAATCAAACCGAGTATAAGCTGCGCCCGGATATAGCGGCCCAGCGTACGTTCTATGATACCCACGATATGCCGTATGTGGCGAGCGACATCAGGCTGCAAGACACCGAAAGCACCGCGTTTTATCCTTTCAGCATCCTTTAACAGGTAAAAGAAGAAAAGCGGCAGTGCGGCGAAGCCAAAAACACCCCCGAGCGTAGATGCTATTGCTCCACCCCCATTAGCGAATAAACTCGCTATGGCATCATCAACGATGTTGCCCAAACTGGCGGCAACATTATCAAGCCTCTCCTGCCATGCCTCAGGCAAACCCACACCAACGGAGCTTATCCAATCTTGAATGTTGGAAAGAGCAACATCGATAAAATGCGAGGCATTCTCAACTATTCCAGAGGCACTGCCCCACAAGGCATTGATGGCAAGAAAAATGACAAGCCCAAGCACCGCAAAAATAATTATTATGACGATAATAATGGCAGAAATCCGTTTGCCCCGCCCTGCGGTGTGTTTCTCTCCAAGCAAGCGCTTTTCAACCCACCTTACCAGCGGGAACAAGATATAAGCCAGCGCCGCCCCGACAATGAAAGGCAATAGGAGCTGTCGAAAAGCAAAACCAGCCCATAATATGATTATGGTGACGAAGACGAAATAGAAATAACGAGCGTACTTTTTAAAAAAAGCGCTCATGCTCTCATCGCTTTTGGCATACGTACCTATCTTTCGTTAGCATTCTATCATGTTCGGTGCTATTTTGCTAAGCAGCTGCTAGCTTGCCCCACACGTTTATAAAAAGTCACCATACATATAAAAATGTCCATCACCACTAGCAAATCAAGCCCAAGAAAGCAAACTATTGGAAAAATTCTATTCACACTACGGAGTGTGATTTATTTGGTGGGGAAGCAGGGATTTGAACCCTGACGCCTTTCGGCACAAGATCCTAAGTCTTGCTCGTCTGCCAATTCCGACACTCCCCCTGTATTGACATTTTACCACAGCGACACCAAGCAACCAAGATATTTTGCCTGCTTATGTGCCTTGCGCCTAGTAAGGGGATGGAGTATATTTACCAAATGGGAGAGCCTCGACCATAACTTGACGGCGCCTGTCGCGAAATCCCATTAAGGAGATATATTATGAAATGGTTTCTGGGGATTACCTTGAGCGTACTGCTCATAAGCGGGGCTGTGTTCGGCGGCGTTCTCTACCAAGACATTAATGGGAAGCTTGCCGTCGAGCAACAAAAAGTTTCCGCCCTTTCAGCCGATATGGACTCGGTGGCTGCCAACATCTCCGCATTGCAAAGAACCCTCGGCGAGCTTACCCTAAATGTTGCCGGGGTTAATGACGCTGTAGCCGGGTTATCCGGCAAGATAAACTCTGTGGAAAACAATTACTCTGCCCTCAGCGAAAACATCGGCAACCTGCAATCCAACCTCTCGGCTATCAATAATAGTGTCGGCGGCTTACAATCGAGTATTTCGGCCATGAATGAAAGCATTGCAGCCCTAAGCAATAGAGTAAGCGATCTACAGTCTAAGCAAGGAACAGTGGCCGACATTGTGACCCAGCTTGAACCATCGGTCGTAAAAATCCTCTGTCTCGGCCTTGATTTCTTTGCCGGTGGGTCCGGTGTCATTGTTCGCTCAGATGGCTACGTACTGACCAACTACCATGTGATTGAGGGTGCTTTTCTCATCATGGTCGGGCTGCATAACGGCGATTCCATTATGGCAACCTTAGTCGCCCACGATGCTGCTCATGACCTTGCAGTACTTAAGCTAGTTTCTAACAGAACAGATTTTCCTGCCGCCGTTTTGGGATCATCCGCCGCTGTGAGCGTAGGCGAACAGGTCGTTGCTATAGGCTTCCCCCTCCTGCTTGAGCCCGAGATGTCCGGCCAAGCAACATTTACCGTGGGTATCATTTCAGCAAAACGCTCTTTTTATGGTTATAACTGGCTCCAAACCGATGCCGCTATAAACCATGGGAATTCTGGCGGGGCGCTGGTAAACATGAAGGGAGAAGTCATCGGCATCAACACTCTGCGTTTCATGGTCGATGATGATGGTTACCCGATCGACAACCTCGGCTTTGCAATTCCCATTGACGATGCAAAAGCCTTGATTGCCAAAGCCGTCTCATCCCCATGATATTCCATAACGTCCAGTCGTTACTCGCCGAGCTCCCCCCCGGCGTTAAGCTCGTCGCGGCTGTCAAAGGGCGCTCCCCGACTGAGGTGCTCGCCGCAATCCAAGCTGGCGTGAACACCATCGGCGAAAACTATCTCCAAGAAGCCCAAGCTCACCAGGCAGTCATCGGACGTTCTGCCGCTTGGCATTTTATAGGTGCGCTACAACACAACAAAGTTAAATTGGCAGTGAGTCTTTGCGATATGATTGAAACGGTAGACTCCCTTTCTCTGGCAGAAACTATCGATCGCCACGCCTCTCGGCTCGACAAAATCATGCCAATTCTGATTGAGGTCAATAGCGGACGCGAAATACAAAAAGCTGGCGTAATGCCAGAAAAAGTCAACGAGTTGGCAGAGCAGATCTCGCAGCTTGCCCACATCCGCCTTATGGGGCTAATGACTATGGGGCCACGCACAGGTGACCCCGAAGCTGCACGCCCCTATTTCACCGCTACGCGCCGCCTTTTTGAAGATCTCAGCCGGAGATGCATTCCGCGGGTAACAATGGAGTATCTTTCAATGGGGATGACTAATAGTTATCAGGCAGCTCTCCAAGAAGGTGCCAACATTGTGCGTCTCGGCAGTAAGATTTTCGATAACGGCAGTTAATTTCGGTGGTCTGTGACTGTTCTGCCGTAGACGCGCAGAGGATTATTAACAGCTAATCCCCGATTAGTCTATCTCCCGGAGAGAGAGCGCGATGTCATGTAAATCATGAAATGCTGTATAGCCAACCCCGGCTTTACGGCACTCAGTCACAAGGTTATCAATGGCAAATATGCGAATACACCGACTGGCGGGAGCAAAATCCGAGATTCCGTTGCCTGCATAAATCACGCGATAACCCTGTTGCTGAAAGTGGTTGGTCCAGGCTAATTTGAAACCATCTTCAATAGGCTCTCCATTTGGACCGGGGTACCATGCTTTCACACCATTGGGTGAAAACTCCGCTTGACCGGCTATGAACTCGAGATCCGCCAATCCATGCATCTGCAGAATAGTCCTAATGTAAAAAGCCATGCCGTTACTAACAATTACAAAGCGGAAGCCCTTGTCGCGGCAAACCTGCAAAAGTTCGTGAAAACCTGGGCGAACCACCGCTTTTTCGCGGACAAACCTATCAAGCTCAGCAGGCTCCGCCTTGACTCGCCCAAAAGCGCGTGCATTAAAATAATTGACGGTTATCTTTCCTTGCATATAATCATCAAATTCTTTGCGCCAAGCATGGCCCGTGAACTCATCCAGGACAAGAAAACTGATATCACCGACTGTTATCGTGCCATCAAAATCACATTGAACAAGAATAGGCTCACGGGACATGGGTAGCCACCTCCAGCCGGTCGTCTTCCTCCGGCTCTATTTCATAGAGTCTGTTCGGACTTTCCAAGTGGTCGGTATAAAGTATCCCATCCAAATGGTCTATCTCATGTTCTAAAGCTTGAGCCAACAGTTCTCGGGCTTTCATGCGCACAGGCTTGCCATTGATATCAAGTCCTTTTACCGTCACTTCCACAGCACGTTTTATTTTCCCTTGGTAGCCAGGGATACTAAGGCACCCCTCTGCGACCTCTCGCTCGCCGATGCGCTTTACGACATCGGGGTTAATAAGAACAAATGGGTCCTCTTCTGGCGGATGAAGTACGCAAATCCTGAGCGAGGTGCCAATCTGAGGCGCAGCAAGGCCAACACCATTAGCATTTGCCAAGGTATCAAACATATCGACAACCAAGCGGCGAATGTGGGCATCGATGGTTTCTACGCGCCGGGCTTGCTTGCGAAGAACGGGATTCGGAGCGGTAATGATCGGCTTGATTGCCATAGTAATATAAATTTAGCATAGCCAAAGAGATACGTCTAATCTTCCTGTTTACCTGGCGTCAAGACTGTGATAATATATGCGAGTTCGGGGTGTAGCGCAGCCTGGTAGCGCACTTGAATGGGGTTCAAGTGGTCGTCGGTTCGAATCCGACCACCCCGACCAACAAAGCTAAAGCCGGCAAGCTGCTCTTGAGAGGTGAAATGCAGCCTCATCATCTATATAAGAAAGACGGGCTCCTCTGTTGAAAAACTTGTTCCTAGCCAGCTGCCTTGCCGCTGTTATCATGATCGTTGCATCATGCGCATGCGAGTCCCCAAGAACCGTAGCATCTACGGCTAGCACATCGCCTGGCAGGCAGGTTGTCGCAACGTTTTCTGGGTCATTTAATAGCCAATCTGTCCATTCGACCGATGTTTTCGCTATCAGTATGCCAATTTTAAGGATGGAGTACACGTTCCAGCCATCAGGCAGCACTTCATCTGAGCCTATGGAATTCTCTTTTTCCATTCGCTCTGCGGCCGGAGAAACTATATGGTCATCCGCAATCGAGCGCAAGCCTGACACCAAGGCAGTAGACACACCCATCACGAATGGCGGGTATTATCTATATGTACTTGGAACTAACGCCTCATGGACAATCAATGTTTACGAATACGCACCCCAGTAGCACCAGACTATCGTAGGTGGTCAAGTGCACGGATTTGCTGCGCATTTTCTGGTTGCTTGAGTTACAGGTGAAAATAATATTACGAAAGGCAATAGCGGTAGGTCCAGAGACAAATGATTCTCGGGTCGCTCCCGTTTTAAGGAGAAAAAAAAGACATATGAAAAAGCCTTTATACATTATCTTAGCCTTAGTAGGTGTCGTAGCCGCTGTATGGCTTGGTTTGCGCATATGGGAGCGCTTCACTGCTCCGCCTCTGGTGGAATATAAAGTGGAAGGGACAGCTGCCACCTCTTTGGTTGCTATACAACTCAGCGACGGCAGTACCGAATTCCATATCGGTGTCATAATGCCATGCTCATACAAATATACCGAGTTTGATGGCACTTACCTATCTGTCTCGGCTCAGAATGAAGGGGAATTAGGCTCAGTCAAAGTTTCTATTTACGTCAATGGCAAACTCGTGGCATCAGATGCTGCCGCTGGACCATTCGCAACAGCAAAAGCCAGCTGCCCATTGCCACGGACTACTTAGCTACTTCAAAGCCTATCTCAACATCAGTGCCTAATTGAAAAAGTGTTTTTAGGCAACCGCGGCAGTCGTAATGTCAGCGGTGCTATTCGCTATTATCGGCGTTTGGGCACTCAGCCCATCCAAGCCGCCAATGGTAGAGTTTATAAAATAATCGGCACGGCCCAAAGTGCCTCGGTTTGGATTTGCAATAGCGAAATAAAAAAGTCATCCACAAGCTCAGAAGCCACCTTGGCAGCTTATGCCGTTTATTTTAGGTAATACTTCTTGGAATAATCAAAGAATATCAGTGCGCCCATACACATTTTTTGATACCATCGCTGACAATGCCTCAGCGATGGTATTTGTGTAATTCCCGAAAAGTTCTATAATGGCAATTGCACTCTTTTCAGAGTTGTATGGATTTTTCCAAAAAAGCGAGGTGATACGGAATGGAAACCGACAGTACATGCAGCCCTGACCCTGACGGACACCACCAAAATATTGTGACCGAACAGAGCTCGGTTTCTGTTCCGCCACCATAGCAAAGTGATGAGGCCCATCAGCATCAGGCGCTGTGCTTCCAAGTATCTTGAATATCACTCAACTGGAGGTGCAGACCAATGCATAAGGCAAAACTCAATAGAAAAATAGTCAGAAAATCGCCAGCTGAAATCGCGCGCCGTAACGAGGTGCGCAGCAGGTTAAAATTCGCAGCCGGTGCTAATATTGACGATCTCTTCAGTTCGCTGGAAACGTCGCGCGGAGGCTTAAGCGAAGATACCATTGAAGCCGCCCGCGAACGATACGGCGACAACGCAATTACCCGCGGTAAAAAGGTACCCCTCCTAAAGCGCGTTATAAACTCTTTCGCTAACCCATTTACCGCAATCCTGTTTTGTCTTGCAGTAGTGTCGGCGGTTACCGATATTATTTTAGCGGAACCGGGAGAAAGCAACCCTGCTACAGTCATCATTATCGCCACGATGGTGGCTGTATCCGGTGTTTTGCGTTTTGTACAGGAAACAAGAAGCGGCAACGCTGCCGAAAACCTGCTAAAACTAATAACAACCACCACCAGCGTACAGCGGCAAGAGGCCGGCAGGCAAGAAATCCCCCTTGAAGACGTTGTTGTAGGCGATATCATTCACCTTGCGGCAGGAGATATGATTCCCGCCGACATGCGTATCATCTACGCCAAAGACTTGTTCGTCAGTCAATCAGCGCTGACTGGCGAGAGTGTGGCAGTGGAAAAGTGCTCCAGCGCACAGATCAACCATCTTGCCCTTACCGAAATCCCCAATCTTGTGTTTATGGGAACCAACGTCGTCAGCGGTAGCGCATCAGGTGCGGTTATCGCCACAGGTGATGACACTA
The DNA here is from genome assembly GCA_964402105.1 of uncultured Dehalococcoidales bacterium. Taxonomy (GTDB): domain Bacteria; phylum Chloroflexota; class Dehalococcoidia; order Dehalococcoidales; family UBA1222; genus WRNP01. Next base: position 2,538 of record CAYOAR010000207.1, on the reverse strand, counting down.
TTTTCGGGGAAATGGCAAAAACAGTGAGTGATAAGCCGGTGCGAACCAGTTTCGAAAAGGGCATAAACTCAGTGTCGTGGCTACTCATCCGCTTCATGCTGGTGATGGTTCCGGTCGTTCTATTCATCAACGGTTTCACAAAGGGCGATTGGGTGCATGCAGCTTTGTTTGCGCTGTCGATTGCGGTTGGACTTACTCCGGAAATGCTGCCAATGATTGTTACCACCTGCCTTGCCAAAGGCGCAGTGGCTATGTCAAAGGAAAAAACCATAATCAAAAACCTAAACTCTATCCAAAATCTTGGCTCGATGGACATTTTATGCACCGACAAAACCGGCACACTTACGCAGGATAAGGTCGTTTTGGAGTACCACCTCAATATCCACGGAGAAGAAGACACCCGGGTGCTGCGCCACGCTTTTCTGAACAGCTATTTCCAAACAGGACTTAAAAACCTTATGGATTTTGCCATCATCGAGCGGGTTAAGATTGAGCAGGACACCATTGATGAACTACGCGGGCTGGCAAGCCGGTATGTGAAAGTAGATGAAATTCCGTTTGATTTCGTACGCCGCCGCATGAGTGTCGTGGTCACAGCCAGCGGGAAAACACAGATGATTACCAAGGGAGCCGTTGAGGAAATGCTGTCTGTGTGTCAATTTGCGGAGTACGACAGGAAAGTCCTCCCTCTTACAGACGATATCAGACACTATATTCTCCAAAAAGTGGATGAACTGAATGAGAACGGAATGCGTGTTATCGCCGTAGCACAAAAGAACAATCCGTCCCCCGTGGGGGCATTCTCTGTTGCGGACGAATCGGATATGGTTCTCATGGGCTACCTAGCCTTTCTTGACCCCCCTAAAGAGTCCACCGCCAAGGCTATAAAGGCGCTAAAAGAGCATGGGGTAGGCATTAAAATCCTCACCGGCGACAATGACATGGTAACTCGCTGTGTCTGCCGCCAGGTGGGAATTCCTGTTGATCAAATTGTGCTTGGGGCAGATCTTGAGAGCATGAGCAACGACACTCTCCGCAAGACCGCTGAAAGCGTGAGCGTGTTTGCGAAACTCTCCCCGCAGCAGAAAGCACGGGTCATTGCTTCACTGCGCAGTAATGGGCACAGCGTCGGATATATGGGCGACGGCATCAATGATGCGGCTGCTATGAAAGCCGCAGATGTTGGTATCTCGGTTGATACCGCCGTAGACATCGCCAAGGAATCTGCCGACGTTATCTTGCTGGAAAAAGATTTGATGGTGCTGGAGAAGGGTATTATTGAGGGGCGTAAAACCTACGCCAATATGACCAAGTACATTAAAATGACAGCCAGCTCAAACTTCGGGAATATGTTCTCGGTTTTGGCGGCCAGTGCCTTTTTGCCATTTTTGCCGATGATGCCGATACACCTAATTTTGCTCAACCTGATTTACGATCTTTCATGCACCACCATTCCATGGGACAACGTTGATAAAGAGTTCATCGTTGTTCCGAAAAAATGGGATGCTTCTTCAATCGGCAAATTTATGGTCTGGATAGGCCCCACCAGTTCGATTTTCGACATTACGACCTATCTTCTTATGTACTTTGTGATCTGCCCTGCCGCCTGCGGCGGTCTAATGTTTCACCAGATTACCGACCCGGCAATGCAGGTGTACTACATCGCGCTCTTTCAGGCAGGGTGGTTCGTTGAGTCCATGTGGAGTCAAACGCTGGTAATCCACATGATACGCACTCCGAAGATCCCATTCATTCAAAGCCGCGCATCAATGCCAGTCATAACACTTACCTTTGCTGGTATTGCAACCTTGACGATCATTCCATTTACGAATTTCGGCGAGGCAATCGGTTTGACAGCTCTGCCACCTGTATATTTTCTGTGGCTGGGGGTAACGATAATTCTATACATGGTACTCATGACCATTTCCAAAAAGTTTTTCGTCAGAAAGTATGGGGAGTTGTTATAGCACCTTTCCCTAAGCATGACTGTCCCCTATTGAACAGCATAAACCCTTGGCGTTTTCTCCAAACCCCAAGGGTTTATGCTATATCGTGTTTCATGTAAAATGATAGCCGCATTGGATACGAAAGATCTCACTTTGCTCGAATTCCCAGCCGTGCGAGGCATCATCGCCGGATATTGTACGTTTTCATTAAGCCGCAATTTGGCTCTGACACTTACCCCCTCAGACAACATTGAGGTCATCCAAGCCGGCCTCGCCGCCTCAGCCCAAGCCGGTGTACTCCTCGCCGCCGAGCCATCTCTTAGCATCTCCAACCTTGAAGATATCAGCCCCGATGCTGATGCCGCCGCACGCGGCAAGGTGTTGGATCCCAAGACGCTGGCACGAGTGCGCACCGCTATGGAGACACTAAGGCTCCTTAGAAGCCGTGTCCTCCTTCATCGCGAAAAGGTCCCCCTGCTCGCGGCCAGTGCCTCAGCCATCGATGATTTTACCTCGACAATAAACGCCATCGCGCGTGCCATCTCACCGCATGGTGAGATATTGCCTGACGCATCGTCCAAACTTGAAGCCA
>CAYOAR010000206.1:0-1748 GCA_964402105.1 uncultured Dehalococcoidales bacterium | reverse complement strand
CACCTCGATTCATAACAACGCAGAGGGGCCGTATGCTATGCATGCCCCTCCACGTCCTGTTGTGACCCGAATAAACCTCAGCGCACATGTTCTTTGATATGGAAGTATCTAAGAGGCCTTATGAGGTTTTTAGTTTTTATTTTAGTACGTTGGTGTTGATGTCGTTGGTCACCCCGACCAGCGCATCCTCCGCGGTCTTGCTGCCCGCTAACGCTTCGGTGATGGCACGGCCTACACGGTCGATGATCTCGGAAGCCTCGGGGATGTTTATCAGGTAATCCGAGTTAGCTTGAGCAAGCGCATTGAGCATGCCTTCTGTAAAGGCGCCATACTTCTCGGCAAACTGGGGGCTCTCCATGGCCGCCAGGGAGGACACTCCGCTGTGGGCCTCTATTTCCATGGAGCGAATCTGAATATCTTTGGACAGCGCCCAGGAAGCAAACAGGAAAGCGGCTTCCGGGTTCTTGCTGAACTTACTGATAAAGAGGCTATGGACTGCCAGGGAGTGCTGGCCACCTTTCTGGTTCTCGGAGCCGGAGGGTACGGGGGCGTATCCTACTTTCCCTACAATGCTGGATTCGGCCGGGTCTTCGCAGAATGCGCCGTTCACGGTAGCGTCAATGGTCATCGCCGCTTGTCCTTGCTGGAAAACCAGACGGTTCTCTTGCCAGCCAAAGTTCGCGTAACCCATCGGACCATAGTTCCGCAGAAGCGAGATAAACGCTTCCGTTGCGGCGATGGCTTCTGGCGTATCTAGGTCAAGTTTTCCGTTTTCATCCAGCCACTGCCCGCCATATGCCCACAAAAAGCCGCACCACGCGTAGATCACGTGGATGCCCGCGGCGCCGCGCAGGGTAATGCCTGCCACTTCCCCATTAGTCACTTCATACACTTTTTGCGCGGCGGCAATCAGCTCATCCATGGTGCCGGGTACTTCTATGCCATACTCCTCAAATAAATCCTTGCGGTACATGAGGAATGTGCTCTCACCGTACACTGGCAAAGAATACTGCTTTCCGTTCAAATAGCAAGCATCCAAGTACGCCGGAACCAGATCCGCTGCGTCGTAGTATTGGTTGATTGCGTCATTGGTCACGAAACCGTCCAACGGCAGCACGTAATCGTTCTCCACATAACCCGCTGTGTAGAGCTTGTCATTATGGATGATGTCATAGGAATCGCTGCCCTGACTAAAAGCCAGCAATACCTTCTGCGGCAACTCATCGTAGGGTATGACTTCCACATTTACCTTGATGCCCGTCAGTTCTTCAAACTCGGGCGTCAAGGCCTTGATAGCGTTGCTGGATGGATGTCCCTCTAATATCACATTGAGGGTGACCCCTTCAAAGGGCCTTTCTCCCGATGCTGCTGTCGACAGACTCCCCAGCGTCAGGCCGACAAGCGTCAGTGTTGCCAAGAAAACCGATAACGCTTTTTTCACCATGGTTCAACCTCCTCAAATTTTATAATTCCATCACGAGAGAGTTTTACATTCTGTATAATACAGGATGCATTTTACTTAAGAGTAGCACGAATATTCTTAAAATGCAAGTATGAAAGGGGTTTTTTCGTATTTTTATCCGGAGGCAGATCCCTGTCTTGTAAAATGCGCTCGAACGCTTGACAGAAACCGGTGATTGGACTATATTAGAATCGGCGTAAGCAAATCTGTGAATTCACACATTTAATAATGTGACATAAAATAAAGGCATGAAATGTATATTGAGATACTTGTTGCAGGGTATTCA
>CAYOAR010000205.1:0-3689 GCA_964402105.1 uncultured Dehalococcoidales bacterium | reverse complement strand
CACTAAAGATTTGTGCCCAGTGCCTAGCTTTCTTGCGCGAGTCTAATGATGGCCAGCGAGATTTAGCTGCCTACCTGATGGGTACTGGAGCGGGCGGAGTCGAGATAGTTCAGCCCGCTATCTGCCAAGCGCGACTGACGGGGCATAATGAATCAACTCCTCCTATTTCTCAGATTGATCGTAGCCTTGCTGATGTAACATTGGATGAGCTTAACCAATCCATTGCCATGCTCTTAAAACAACTCCGATTGCCGCAGGGATGTAGCGGAGAGGTTTGGGATCTGGAGAATGCTATTAAAGCCGAATGGCTCAAGGCGCTGGAGGCAAGCAAGCGCGAGAATTGGGCACCTGACCTAGGTTGCGGGTGATAGTAAGCGGGCGCTTAGTTTTTTCTCAGGATCATAGAAACACCGACCCCGATGATCGCTATACCTATAGCAATGCAGAAAATCGCAGATGGCACGTTATTTCCAAAAGCGGAGGCCCCGGTAATGATGCAGGCGAGGCCTAGCACCAGCAGGAAGATGTAGCCGACAAGACCTTTTTTGATGTCAGTTCCGATATTGGCCTTCATGTTGCCTCCTTGATATCAGGTTGCCACTTTCTTATTATAACTCAAATTAGTATAACTAAAAAACCGACAAAAACGACTAAAAATCTCTCAGCACCCACTCCGTGATAGCGCGACTCCAGCCGTCTGGCCCGGTGTCTTTAACTTTGATAACGTCTTTAATCCGGAGGTTGCTCCAACGCTTATTAGTATTCTGGACGAGGAGGGCATAATGAACGGTAGCGAGCAGAGGAGCATCATTCTGACCGTCGCCAATGCCATAGGTGATAATCTGGCCATAGTTCAGCCGAAAAAGCTCATTTAAAATCTTGACGGCTGTTCCCTTATCTGCCCCCATGCTTATCTCGTAGAATCTTCCCCCAAAGGTCCACGAGAGCCCCTGCTTGGTGATGGCACTTAAGACAAGCTCTGTTTCGTGTTTATCGCCTTGCATGACTAATGTTTCGCTGTACTCACGTTCCTTGGCCAGTTGAGCCATCCTGAGGTTGAGGCCGCTCACTTGGGCTACTTCTTCAACGCTCATGTCGCCGAAAGTAGTAAATCGTCCCAATCCACTCTCGGCTACTAGTTTAAGGCGCTGTTTTATGTGGCTGTAGGGGGCACCAAGTTCAATGACATACTCATCTTGGTTGATCTTGGTGTAGGTGAAAGGAAAACGGAAGTAGTCCTTAGGAACGAACACGGCGGCTCCGTTTTCTACTATGAAAGGGTCTTTGACGCTGAGCTCACGGCGAAGTTCTGCTTGTTCGGTGCGTGTCTTAGCTGAGCAGAAGACGATGGGAATGTGCATCTCCTGCAACCGGCGTAAAGCAGCGATGGCGGGTGTATAGGAGTAGCTGATGGGGTGCAGAAGCGTCCCATCTAGGTCGGTATAGACCACCTTATGTGCTGTGACATCTGTTCTATGTAGCATCTGTTTTTCTGCCAGCACCCAGCCCTGCGGCACCGAGATGTCGCCAAGCCGACACTCCATTTCTTTGGCAAACAGTGCGAGGTCGGCCTTTTGCGGCGGCGGCAACAGGGTTGTGCGAGGAACATCCTCATCGGGTTTGAGGCATTCAATCTCTGTAAGCTGGTTCTTGATAAGTTCGCGCGTGGACTCCTCGCAGGCGGGACTATGGTAGATGACCGAAAGGGATGGCATTAGCATGTCGCGAAAGAGGTGTTCATTGTCACCCCTTTCCTCGTGCAGGTGCGGGTTAATGGTTTCTGTCTGGATAATCTCGACACCTTTTTCGGCAATAGCCCGGTCGGTTACCGGCATGATGCCTGCGCACTGCTCTAAGACAGAGATCAGCCCTTGAGTTTCAATAGCATAGCCCGAGGCGTAGGTAAGCCGCATGGCGAGGTCTACACTCATGGCATGTTCGCCGGCATTGGCTGTTTTGATAATCTCGGTTTCAAAACGCCCCTTGGTGGACAAGAAGTGGTTGAGGTATTTGTTGGTTAGTTCTGAAACGCGGCCCCATTTCCTGAAGTACAACTCCCCCAGCATCTTAGGTTTGTAACGCCACAAGATACGCACCATGGCGTAGGGCGAAGTTGAGAGACAAAAGCCGATAGCGTAATGTTTGGAATATTCCCATACCGCACCGGGGATGAAGTTGTCGGTATCAATATAACCGACGTATGCCCTCCCCAGCATGGCGGCCAGGAAAAGGCCTACCAGCATGCCCTCGCTCTTTCCATGGCAAATAAGGCCATCCTTGCCCAGTATGTCTGAGTAACCTGCGCGCTCAACGGCGCGGGCAAGAAAGGGGTCGCGCTGATGCACGATGATTGCCTGTCGCTGGGTGGCTCGGCAGAAGCGGCCTAAGATATCTTGCTCGCTTTTGAAATTATCTATCTCGCCGCGCTGGCTGTTGGAAACTACGATTGGCAGGCAGTCGTGAGGCACTCCCGCGAGCACCCCTTCGAAGACTTTGAGATCCTCGTTTTTAACAGACAAAATGATGGCCATCTTGGCTTCGATGGCGGCAATGGCATCATTATCTATTTTTTGGGCTTCGCTGCTGTTCTTGCTGGGCGTGCTGGGGTGTGATCCAGAGTCAAGCTCTAGAATGCGGCGTACGCCATGAATCTTCACCGAACCCAAGTGCTCGGCTTGGCGGATACTTTCTATGCGCATTGCAATTTAGTTTCAGTCAAAACTCCGCTGGGAGGGAAGAACGAATTTGCCAAACCGGCTTAGCGTTCTGGGTGCACCAAATGTGCGACAAATCATCTTAGCGCCATTCGACTGGTTAGTGACAAACAGAGGGGAACTTGGCAAATGGTAATGTCTGGGGCTGTTTTTGTCAACAAAATAAGCCTAACATCGCCACCCACTGGTTTCTCGAACATAAACCTAGGCGCAAAAACGACGAGGGTATAAGGCAAGACTATCTCTAAAGCGACAGCCCTCTGCCTGCTAACACTTCGTATAACCGCAACCAGGGCATTTGAGGCAGCCTTCTTCGTAGGCTAGAAGGCTGGTGCACTCCGGGCACTGGCCGGCAACGTTCTTAACCAACCCGAAATCCTGGGTAATTCTTTTGCCATCGCACCCTTGGGCAAAACCCGCTTGGCGCTCAAGTACACCGGCGATAGCATCGGCACAGGAGAGAATGGATTTGCCGTCTTCCCAAGCAATTGATGGGCAGCGGATACCTTTGAGTTGTTTGACTACAGCCGCTATGTCTACACCAGAGCGCAGGGCAAGGGAGATCAGGCGGCAGGTTGACTCAAGTTGAGCGGCAGCACAGCCGCCGGTCTTGCCGAGGTGAGAGAAAACCTCACAGATGCCGGTATCGTCTGAGTTTACGGTCACATATATATAGCCACAACCAGTGGTCACTCTTTCGGTGGCACCGGTGGTTACACGAGAACGGCGGCGAGGGGTTGGGGCGGTGGCTTTTGATGGCTCGGCGTGACCTAGGGCTATGGCGGTACCGGTGGTGAGCACCTGTCCTGTGCGACTCCCATCACGGTAGATGGTGATGCCCTTAAGCCCTTCCTCGTAGGCCATAAGGTATACATGAGCCACGTCAGCCTGGGTGGCTTCCTTGGCGAAATTGACTGTCTTGGAAACGGCATTGTCGGTGTGGTGCTGGAAGGCGGCTTGCATTCTAACGTGCCA
>CAYOAR010000204.1:0-9201 GCA_964402105.1 uncultured Dehalococcoidales bacterium | reverse complement strand
TAATCTCTTTTCTTGTAGCCATTGATGCTTTTTCGCTCATCTGCTCCTCCGGATTAACATCGTATGGAACAGATTTTCGGTGCTATTTATTTATGACGCAACGATCCATATTTCAGTGCTATTAATTATGAGGCAGCGCGTTTCCTTGAATACGCTCTCTCTTTTGTCTATAATTCAAATCCCATTATTTATTATTGATAAGGAGCGACTGTGACGAACCTCAGGATTCCCGGCCCGACCCCATGCCCCGATGAAGTCCTGCGTGCTACCAGCCGGCAGATGATAAATCACCGTGGCGCGGAGTTCATGCAGATTATGCAGGATACCACCGCCAAACTCAAAAAGCTTTTCCTCACCCAAAACGACGTACTTATCCTGACCGGTTCGGGCACAGGCGGTATGGAGGCTGCCGTAGTAAACACTCTCTCGCCGGGTGATCGTGTTCTTGCGGTATCCATCGGTGTCTTCGGTGACCGCTTTGGCAATATTGCCAAGACATTTGGTGCTGACGTAAGTTGGGTAAAATCACCATGGGGACAAGTCGCCAACGTTGCCGCCATTAAAGATGCTTTGGCGAAAGACCCCGCCATCAAAGCAGTTCTGGTTACCCACAACGAGACGTCCACTGGTATTACCAACCCCTTAAAAGAAATTGCCGCTATTGCCAAGACCGCAGGGAAGCTTTTGCTGGTAGACGCCATCAGCAGTCTAGGCTCAATCGAGCTTCCTGTTGACGAATGGGGAGCGGACGTTGTCATATCAGGCTCGCAAAAGAGCTGGATGGTGCCGCCAGGGTTGGTTATGCTCTCTGTTTCGCCGCAGGCATGGAAAGCTAACGCGGATGCCAAAATGCCTCGTTTCTATTGGGATCTCAACAAAGCAAAAAAATCCTTTGAGAAAGGTGGCCAAACGCCATGGACACCCGCGGTATCTGTGGTGTTCGCTCTTGCATGTGCTGCTGATATGATGCTTGCTGAAGGCTTGCCTAACATCATCGCTCGCCACACTCGCCTCGGTCAAATGACTCGCAGTGGGGTGAAAGCTTTGGGACTCAAGCTTCTCGCCGATGAGAAATATGCATCCAACACCGTAACTGCCATACTTGCCGAAGATGGCATTGATGCTAAGAAACTCACCAAAATCATGCGCGAAGAACACGATATTGTCCTCTCCGGCGGGCAGATGGAACTTGAGGGCAAGATCTTTCGCATCGGACACTTGGGTTGGGCACACGAGCCTGATATCCAGCAAGTATTGGATGCACTCAAAATTGCTCTGCCCAAGGCTGGGTTCCAAGCTGCATAATAACATCTGTGTTTTTCAGGCTGGCGGCAGCTGCTTAACCGTCACAGCGCTCTAAATCAGAGCAGGGTCTTAATAGGAGATTATTATGAAAATGAATGTACTCATTGCCGACCCCTTGGCCGAGGAGGGAATAGCCCTTCTTAAAGAGTATGCCAATGTTGATGTCAAAACCAAGCTTAAACCTGATGATCTGAAAGCCATCATCGGCGGCTATGAAGGCTTGGTTGTGCGCAGTCAGACCCGCGTCACGGCCGATATCATTGAAGCCGGAACCCGCCTTATCGTCATTGGCCGTGCGGGGGTGGGCGTGGACAATATTGACACCGAAGCTGCCACACGCCGCGGTATCATCGTGGTCAACGCACCAACGGGCAATACCATTTCTGCCGCTGAACATGCCGTAGCTCTCATGATGGCGCTTGTTCGCAACATCCCTCAGGCTAACGCCTCACTAAAGTCAGGCGAGTGGAAACGAAACGAATTCATGGGCACCGAGGTGCGCGGCAAGACTCTCGGCCTCATTGGGCTGGGCAATGTTGGCTCTGAGGTAGCTCGCCGAGCTCATGGACTCGAAATGAACATCATTGGTTATGATCCGTTTGTTTCGGCAGATAAAGCCAAGAATTTTCATGTAGAGGTTCGTCCGCTGGATGATATTTTCCGCGAATCAGATTTTATCAGTTTGCATATTCCTCTTATTGAGGCGACCAAAAACATTATCGGTCAAAAACAAATCGCTTCCATGAAACCCTCTGCCCGCATTATCAACGCCGCTCGCGGCGGTCTAATTGACGAAGAAGCTCTGGTTTCGGCTATCAACGAAGGTAGGCTTGCAGGAGCTGCCATTGATGTCTTTATTGAAGAGCCGTGCACCCAAAGCATTCTTTTCAGTTCTCCAAAAATTATTGTAACGCCGCACCTTGGCGCCTCAACCGCTGAGGCTCAGACACTGGCTGCAACTGAGGTCATCCAGCAGGTTATAGACGTTTTCCAAGGACGCCCGGCGAAATATGCCGTTAACGCGCCGCTCATCCCTGCTGAAGCTCTTCCTGTGATGTCGCCATTTTTACAGCTTGCACAGTCAATCGGCGGGCTTCTGAGTTATCTTGGCGAGGGACAGCTTAAGAGTCTCCACATCAAATACCAGGGTGAGGTTGCTGCCTACAACACCAATGCGGTGAAAGCCGTTCTCTTAGGCGCCATCCTCAGCCGTTTCACCGGAGATCGCGTGAATATGGTGAACGCAATCATGGAAACTGAACGACGCGGCTTGCGCGTAAGTGAAGAAAAACGCGCTGCCTGCGAGAACTACGCCAGTCTGATTACTCTTGAAGCTACCACCAACGAAGGAACGGTGACAGTTTCTGGCACTGTCATCCGTGGTGAAGCACACATCGTGCAAGTGAACCAGTATTGGCTGGATATCATCCCCACCGGCGGCTACTTCCTGTTTGTAGATCACACCGATCGGCCTGGTATCATCGGTGCGGTTGGCAAAATTGCCGGCGATGCTGATATTAACATCAGCTACATGCACCTCTCGCGTCTCAAACCGCGCGGTGAAGCACTTATGATCTTAGCCTTAGACGAACCGCTTCCTGAGGCCCAGAGACAACAGGTGCTGTCTCTGAAAGATGTCAAAGCTGCTAAGGTGGTCAAGCTATAACTTGAATAACGATAGCCCTATGCACAAGGACAACGAGATCTGATGGTCGATGGAGGCGAACGAAACGCCCCTTGCCCTTGTGGCTCTGGCAAGAAATATAAGAAGTGTTGCAACGTCATCTCCACCACCCCGGTGTCGAGTGATGTTATCATCAATCGCGTAATTGCCTATAAAGGCAATTTAGGTCGACAAAGAGAAAGGATCTGCCAAGAATACATCGCCACAAAACGAACGGTAACACAGAGTATCAAGCGTGGGCTAACTCGCGATGCCGCCGCTGCAGACAAAACCATTTCCTGCTTCAAAGGCTGCGGTGAGTGTTGTTCAACATATTACATCGCGGCCTCACTCCAAGAATGTGAGGCCATTGTTTATTGGCTCTATCAACACGACGAGATCTTGCTGCACTTCCTGCAAACCATAACTGGCTGGCAAACACTGTTTGCAAGTGCTTCCGATTGTCTTGATACCATTAATCAGTTATATGGCAAAGTCGTCTTATCACAAGCCACGGACGAGGAGCGTCAAACTTTTCGGTCTGCTATGCACGATTACGAAAGCCGCCATATCACCTGCCCATTTCTTAAAAACGGAGCCTGTTACATCTATGAGGTACGTCCCTATGTTTGTGCCAGCGTGGTTTCTTTAAGCCCATACGAGTGGTGCCGCCAATCACACCCAGATCATAGCCGCATGATCTTCCTGAAGACAGAGTTACCTCTAGCAAAAGATATGCCATACTTTGTGCGGCCAAAGAGTGGTATTCTCTTTGCCGCTATGCCAATGTTAGTTCACGACATCTTGAGAGAGGGATATGCCGCGCTTTCCGCAATACCTGGTCTGGAAGTACTCCGGCAGGTTGCGATGAGTGATCCAGAAGTTCTTGATGTGCTTAAGCGAAGCGTTTTATGAGCCTTTGTTTCGTTACACATTCAACCATAATTGTCTGCAAGGCGTAGCTATTTGACATCCATGTATAGTGTTCCGCTTGTCCACATGTGATACAATTCTCACGCATAATCGCGCTGAATATTCAATGCGCCTGTCTGAGGAAATAATTGACTCCAGAACGTAATTCCCCTTGTCCTTGTGGCTCAGGAAGAAAATACAAGAAGTGTTGCGCCGTCGTTTCTAGCGTGAAGCCTGATCATATCGACACCAACCGCCTCATCGCTTACAAAGGACAAGTGGGTCGACAGCGAGAAAGGTTCTGCGAAGCTTACGCTATTCAAAAAAGAGCAGGCATTGCCGCCCTTGAGGAAAAGCTTGCCGAAAATCTTGCTATAAATGAAAAAGTAGCTAGTTGCGCCAAGGGATGCAGCCAATGTTGCCGGCTCTTCGTGTCCGCCTCACTCCAAGAGTGCGAGGTCATAGTCCACTATCTATACAGCCGCGATGATATACTGGCACATTTTCTCAAGTCATTTGATACGTGGAAAGATCGCATCACCCGAATCACACGTTGTTTTCGGATAATCAACGATCTCTTTCAGCTGATTACCGCCGGCAAAGCCACGATTGAGGATAGACAGCGGTTTGATGATGAATGCGGCATCTACGCCAAGGCTAATATACCTTGTCCATTCCTTAAAGCGGATGCCTGTTCAATTTATGAAGTTCGTCCCTATGTTTGTGCCGGAGTGGTCTCTGTGAGTCCCGCTGAATGGTGCTCGGTAAACAACCCTCGCCATCATGAAGCACTTTATCTTAAAGCTTCGCTAGAGTCCTATGGCCGCCCGCCATATTTCTCTATGCCTCCGACAAGTGAGGTAATTGCGTCCATGCCCTCTCTGGTCTATAACATTCTGCATGATGGCTATGATATGTTAGCCACTGTCCCTGGGCTGGAGGAGCTTAAAGCAAGGGTTCTGGACGATTCCGAAATACAAGCTACGCTTAAGAATAGCTGGCATCATGTCGGTGCAAGCGACAGTGCGTAACAATAATCTATGTAACTGCGGTAGCGGTCAAGCGTACGATGTATGCTGCGGAGCAATGTTGGACGAAGATGATATTATTATTCACGAGAATCAGCTATCTGCCTACCTTGGCGAGATAGGCAATCGCCGTGCAGAGTTCTGCCGAACATACACAACTTACAAGCGCACGGCACTCGCTGATATTGTCGCAGGTATTAACCGAGAAGCCCAAGCCAAAGGCAAGACCATTTATTGCCATAAAGGCTGCACCGTCTGTTGCCATGTCTATGTGGTAGCCTCACTTCAGGAGTGCGAGGCTATTGTCCATTACCTTTATCAGCAAGAAGCCGTCATGCGGCATTTCGTTGATGCTTTTCGGTCCTGGCGAAGATGTATTGAGGTTATCCGTGATTCTTTTTTCGACATTGGGCATCTTCAGCAGAAGAGACTTTCTCACATAGATACTAAAGATGACGATAAGGCATTTAGTGCTGCGCTTTTAAAATACACCAAGCAAAACATCCCATGCCCGTTTCTCAAAGATGGGGCATGTTTAATCTATGAGGTGCGACCTTACGCCTGTGCTGGGTTGGTATCCACAACGCCTTCCTCATGGTGCACAGCAAGCCACCCATCTCATAAAAAGATAGTACTCTTAAGAGCCGACGTGAACCTTGACAGTGACCCTCCCTATTTTGCCAACCCGGTAAGCGAGGTATTCCTCACCAATATGCCAGCTCTAGTCTATGAGATCATTCGTTACGGCTGGGTTTTTTTAAGCCGTGTGCCTGGATGCTCACATCTCAAGAATGAGATAGGCACACTCTAGGCTACTCGGTTCATGAGCAGCCCGCTTGGCAGCTTAGGGTAAAAATAGGTTGACTTTCGCGGCATGCGGTCCTGATCATCTGCAATGTCTTTTATGACCTCGGGTTGCACCGGTTTCACAATAAAAGCTACCTGGAATTCACCGCTCATGATTTTTTGCACTGTATCCGCACGATCGTAGTTGAAAGTTACAGCTGCTTCATCATCTGGCTTTAGCCCCAATAATTCTTCCAAAATGATGTGATTTACCATGCTTACGTCAAGCCGCTTATAGGCATCGGTATGATAGCACGGCATAATGCGTTTCACGGTATTATAGTCTTTTATCGTCAGTACTCGAAGCATGTTCCCGGGACCGACAAGAACAAGACGTAACTTGCTCGGATCGTTTTGTAACGTTTCTACTTTTTGCCAGATATCATTTTCTCCAAGTGCCATTTCTTCAACGTCAAAGAAAGACGAAAGCCCCGTTTCGAAGGCTGTAATCTTGGTTTGCGAAAGACCACGGAGCAAGCGATGCGGCGGCAATATCAACAACTCTGGGTCATCCATATCAACCAGAGTCATAAGGATAAAGTTATATGGAGCATCAGGTGAATTAGGGTTAAGCGCTTTGTTTTCCCGTTGGTAAGCAAGCGCACTTTCATAACGGTGATGACCATCAGCGATATAGAGAGGCATTTCGGCAAATGTACGTTCAAGACGGCTTTTTTCTTCTGAGTCAACTATAGAATAAAGCTCGTGGCGCTCGCCATCTAGCAACGAAGCAGTGGCAATATGTACACCAGTGGCAGCTTTTGCTGCAATTTGCGCAACATCGCCAGATCTATCACGGTACATGGCCAGAACAGGGCTGGTGTTTGCCTCCAGCGCCCAAAGAAGACGGCTGCGGTCACTTCGATGGGCAGCGAAGGTGCTCTCGTGGGGACGAACGATCATATTTGCCCACTCTTCAAGTCGTACCCGGCAAGCTAGCCCTCGGCGGCGGAACTCCTTCCCCTGATAAATAAAATAATGGTCGTGAATATAGAAAGCAGGCATAGTGTCATCAATCAATATGCGGTCAGTCTGCCATGCTTTAAAGCAGTCTCCGGCGCGAGTATATCTATTATTTTCCACCGAGTCCTGAGGCAATACCTCGCCGTATTCAATACGCACAAAGTTATGCGGGCTACGATCGTAAAGCGCGCGCTGCCAATCAGAACTAATAATGTCATACGGCGGGCAGATAACCAATGCCAAGTCGTTGGTTTTTTCTCGGTTATACCTCACACCGCAGAAAGGGCGGATATCAGCCATATTGCTCCTTGTTTGTTATGTTAGTGCCTCATCTAAAATATGTGGCAGTATCTTACCTTCAAGAATATTGAGCAAAACAGATTCGTTTATCTGTTTAATTCCCAATTTTTTCGCTTTTTCCAACTTAGATCCAGAATCGGTACCCACTACCAAAAAAGAGGTCTTCTTGGTCACATCGCTCTTAGCTGCGCCACCCATCGCCTTTATCCGTGCCTCAGCTTGTTCTCGGCTCAAGCTTTCCAATTTGCCGGTGATCACAAACTCAAGGCCAGCAAGTGGTTTTTCGCTTTCAGAATGTCGGTTATATTGGGGATTGAGACCTGCCTGTTTTAGCTTTTCGATGATATTTCGGTTGGCGGAATTTTTAAAGAAGGCACAGACGCTCTCGGCAATACGGGGTCCAATGGAATATATCGCTTTTAACTCTTCAAGACTTGCCATCATGAGCGCATCTAAGCTCCCGAATTTTGCGGATAACAATTCCGCCGTTTCCTCGCCCACATGGCGGATACCCAGGGCATTTATCAAACGCGGCAGCGGTTGTGCTTTGCTCTTCTCAATTGCATTAAGCAAATTGTCAACCGCCTTTTCTCCCATTCTCTCCACTTGAAGTAAAGCGTCACGCCTTTGACTCAAAAAGAATATATCGGCGATATCGCTCACAAAGCCACGCGCGGTTAACATGGCGGCCACCTTTTCACCGAAGCCCTCGATATCCATGCCAACACGCGAAGTGAAGTGTATTAACCGCTCCAAACTTTGTGCGGAACAAGCAACGTTGGAACAATAGTACATTACTTCACCCTCAGGCTTCGCTACACCTGCCCCACATGCAGGACATTTAGGGCGACCGTCTTCATCGCTTGTTAGCTTGCACTCCAAATCGAACGGCTTGTTCCGACCAAGACGTTTTACGGCTTCAGGCGTAGGTCCAACAATCTCGGGTATAACGTCGCCTGCGCGCTGTATAAAAACGGTATCTCCCTCGCGGATGTCTTTGCGGCGTATGTCGTCCTCGTTATGTAAGGCTGCCCTACTGATGGTAACTCCCCCTACGATAATAGGCTCCAATACGGCATATGGGTTCAATGTCCCGGTACGCCCAATGCTGACACGGATTTCTTTTAGAATAGTACGACCTTGTATAGCAGGAAATTTATAAGCCACAGCCCAGCGAGGCTCGCGTCCTACCTCACCCAGTTCGTCTTGGAGCGCGGTCTGATTGATCTTGATCACAACACCATCAGTTTCATACGGCAAGTCGTGACGCGCCGCCACCGACCGGTTGTAGTATGTTACCACCTCACCCAAGTTTTGAGCGGTGGCATTGGCAGAGTTGACCTTAAATCCTAATTCGCTTAGATATGCGAGTGAACCCCAGTGGGTATCAGGTATATCTCCATCCTCTGCCCAACCCAACGCATAGATATAAATATCAAGCGCCCTTGATGCTGTGATACGGGGGTCGAGCTGTCTTAGCGAACCGGCAGCGGCATTGCGCGGATTAGCAAATAACGGCAAGCCTTGCTCTGCCCGATCGCGGTTCAGTTTCTCAAATCCTGCCTTTGGTAAAAACACCTCACCTCGCACTTCAAAACGTTTCGGAGCGCAAGGTGCTACCGACAAAGGTAAACTGCGAATAGTGCGAAGGTTTTGGGTAATATCTTCGCCTGTAGTACCATCACCGCGCGTGGCCCCGCGGATAAGAGCGCCATTTTCGTATGTTATTGCCACCGCAAGTCCATCCATTTTATACTCGCAGACAAAATCGTGCTCCCTTAAACCGATAAGCTTTAATGTTCTCTCGTGCCATGCCCGCAACTCATTTTCATCAAAGACATTGCCAAGAGAAAGAAGGGGTCGTGGATGTCGTACCTCACCGAAAGCAGCAAGTGGGGCTGTCCCCACCCGTTGTGTTGGCGATTCCTTAGCAAGAAACTGCGGATACTCATCTTCCAGCCCCTTTAGCTCACGCATCAGCGCATCGTATTCATCATCGCTGATCTCGGGGGCATCCTGTGCATAATACAAGTAGTTATGGCGATTTATCTCCCGCCGCAACTCCTCAATGCGTGTTTTCGCCTGCGTTAAGTCGGTCATAAATAGTATTGCTTGAAGCTAAATTATAACATATACGGGCAATCTCTCCTATCCGGTTGCCGAAACTCGCCGCGCGTATTATTC
>CAYOAR010000203.1:0-7561 GCA_964402105.1 uncultured Dehalococcoidales bacterium | reverse complement strand
CCGTTTTCAGCTTGAGTGCTGATTTTACGGGGTGAGCATTAACAGTTATCCAGCCTCCGGTGATGAGTTTCTGGATGAAACTGCGCGATAGTTCTGGGCTGTGTGTGGCAACGAAGCGGTCAAGCCGCTCGCCGCTATTTTCAGCAAGGAGTTGTTTCGTGTGTTCCATCGGTGTGCTCATTAAGTGTGGAACGAATGATCATTAAAGCCAGAATGATACTGCCCACCACCTCTGAGGCATCAGCAATGTTATAGTCTGGCCAAGCACCCATCTTGAGGAAATCGGTCACGTAGCCGATAAAAGCCCGGTCGATAAAATTGCCTAGGATACCGCCAAGCATCAGTCCCAGCGCGATGAGGCTTAGGCGGCTCCGTAAAAAATCGAAGCGGCGGGTCATAAAAAGCCCGAGCCAAAGCACTACCGCCGCCATGATCGCGGAAAAAACCGCAAGCACTGCGGTGTGTTCTGGGAAGATGCCAAAAGAAGCCCCGGTGTTCTGGACATGGGTCAGCCGGAAAAAACCAGTGGCGGGAATTGAACCCCACAATGGGATGTTCTGTTTCACCCAGAGCTTGGTTAGCTGGTCAAGGGGGATAACAATCGCTGCCGGCACAAGGAAAGCCGCGATATCTTGCAGACGCTTATTACCGAACACTTTTAGTCTGGGCGCACTTCATACATATTTTGGCAGTGGGAATGATCTCAAGGCGCGCATTTTCGATTCGCTCGTTGCACTTTTGGCACAGCCCATAGGTGCCGTTATCAAGTTTTTTAATTGCAAGTTCAATGTCTACCAGCTGTTCGAGGACGTGTTTCTCCTGAGCGATGAGGTTTTCCAACTCAGCCGTTTCACCTGCCTCCTCCTCACGTTTTCCGAATGGGCTACCCTCACGCCTTTCCTTGGCGGTGCGTGCCGAGCGGATTTGTTCAAGCTGCTCGTTAAGCAGCTCTCGGTTATGTTCCATCTTTACTCTTATTGCCTTGTAGCTGGTATCTCCCATTGTTTTCTCCTAACCTGTGCCTGTTAATAAACCTTTTGGGCTGCCTCTGAAGTAGACCTATGACTGGCTGTAGCAAGCAACCCTAGTTAGCAGGCTGGAATGAGGGCACCCTGCTGTGCGAAATGCGGGTTAAAACGCAATAACGGCATAGCCGCCATCGTTCCTAAGTGTAACTTATTCAGTAGCATAGTTCAACATTGACCTCGCACGAGAGCAGGGCCTGCATAAGCTTCTGGATTATTTTTACCATAGTGCCAAGGCTACCCGCTTTACGCATATAGTATTTTTGGCTTAAGCTTGTGCCACCCTGCCGCTTGCTCGTAGGCATAGGCTATCTTAAAGATAGTCTCTTCGGCAAATGGCTGCGCAATAATCTGTAAACCGACCGGCAGCCCACCAACAAAACCTGCGGGAACAGAGATGGCAGGCAGGCCTGCAATATTGACAGGAATGGTGCACGCGTCGGCAAGATACATTTGCAAGGGGTTGCCCGCCTTCTCGCCAATGACAAATGGTACGGTCGGGGAGGTTGGTGCAATGAGGGCATCGTATTTTTCGAAGGCGCGTTTAAACTCACGACAGATAAGAGTACGCACCTTCTGTGCTTTGAGGTAGTATGTGTTATAACAGCTCGCTGATAGGGCGTGTGTGCCGATCATGATGCGCCGCTTGACTTCTTGCCCGAAACCGAACTGCCGCGCCTTCTCAATTGCCTCCCAGACGTTCTCGGCTTGAGAGTATGAGAAACCATATTTAATACCATCGTAGCGTGCCAAGTTGGCCGAAGCCTCGCTCGAGGCGATGATGTAGTAGACAGCAGGGGTGAGAGGTGTGGAAGGCAGGCTGGCACTCCAATCCACCACTGCCCCCAGCTCCTCAAGCTTGGTGATGGCAGCATGCATCGTTTGGCTGACCTCGGGCTGTAAGCCTTCGGTAAAATACTCCTTCGGTATGCCCAAACGGAGTCCCTTAATATCGCCTGTAAGGCTTTTAGTATAGTTTGGTACGGGGCGATCTGCTGAGGTTGTGTCGCTTGCGTCATGACCTGCTATGGCACCCAGCACCAGAGCGGCATCGGTTACATCCTGTGTCATGGGACCGGCTTGATCGAACGATGAAGCATAGGCTACCAGTCCAAAACGACTCACGCGCCCATAGGTTGGTTTTAGCCCCACGATTGAGCAGAAACTTGCTGGCTGACGGATGCTGCCGCCCGTATCTGATCCAAGGGCATAGATTGCTTCGCCTGCGGCTACGGCAACGGCCGAACCGCCCGAGGAGCCGCCTGGCACTCGAGATGTATCCCAAGGGTTGTGAGTGGTGAAGAAAGCTGAGTTCTCGGTGGAGGAGCCCATGGCAAATTCGTCCATGTTGGTTTTACCCAACATTACCATACCGGCCCCCTTCAGTTTTTTAATAGCAGTGGCATCGTATGATGGCACGAAATTCTCTAGCATGCGGGATGAGCAGGTGGTGCGCACTCCGGCTGTGCAGAATGCGTCTTTTATCGCTACGGGTACACCGGTGAGGGGGGTGGATTCGCCGCGTTTAAGCCTTTGGTCAGCATCTTCCGCCTGCTTTAGAGACAGTTCGGCTGTTATGGTTGTGAAAGCTTTGAGGTTTGGTTCAAGCGTCTCAATTATTTGCAGATGAGCCATAGCGAGTTCTACGGCAGAAATCTCTCTGTTGTTTAGAAGTTCGCTAGCCTCGTGTATAGTAAGGTATTTCTTGATACTCAATTATGACTCCGTTTTGCCGATGGGCATGATATAGAGAGGTTCGGCTTCGTCTAGTGCCAAGACATGGCGTACTTCGCTGTCTGTGAAAGCCCCCACTGCCACCGTACTCAGTCCTAGAACTGTTGCTTGGAGGTAAATATTCTGAGCAACATGCCCTGCCTCCATAGCAACGTAGCGGGCAGCGCGTTCGCCATAACGGCTAACAGTGCGGGCTGCAATTGCAACGATGACGAGCGATAAGGGGGCGCATACAACACTGGCTTGGCCAAGGGCAGCTTGAGACAAAGCCTGCCGCTGGTCGCCCCCCACCGCAAGCGTTATCTCGTGGTCTTGGCAGTAATATTGGTAGATGCCTGCCTCAAGCCCATTGATGTTGCCTGCAACTATAAATGTTTCGAGAGGAAAGGTCGCTCCTGCCGAAGGGGCGGCGCGTAGACCAACTGGGTTGATAATTCCTTGGGCTGCCCACAAGAGTTGGGCGAGGTGCTCGAGGCTGACGGGCGCATCAGAAAAACTGCGGACGGAGCGCCGTGCCTGAATGGCCTGCTCGAGTGATAAAGCACTGTCGAATCTAGGCGGAGGAAGCTTCATAGATGTAACTGCTCGCTTTCGTTAGTAGATGTCCTAGTAACAACCTATATTTTGGCAATTGCCGTGATATATCAAGTTGGGTGAAATGAGTTTCTGGTTTAGCGCGGTACCCCAGTGTTTGGTAATTGTTCTAGTCGTCTTCCATTACAGCATGGATGCGGAAGAAATCACCTTTACGCCGCGGAGCGTTTTCTAGCACCTTGCCCGGTGAGAGCGATGGCCGGACACAGTCATCTTGTGGGACGTTGTAAATGGCGCTAACTTGAACTGTAGGCGGAACCCCTTCTGTGTCCATCTGCTTTAGGGTATCAAAGCTTTCAATAATGTCGGAAAGCTGCTTTTGGAATTGGGCAATGTCTTCCTCGGTCGTGCCGATTCTGGCTAGGGCAGTAATGTGCAACACATCTTCGCGCGATATTTTCATGCTTTTCCTCGCTGGCATTATACCTCGCGCGCAAGATGACCGGCAAACACGGCAATAGGGTATTAAGGTTCTATGCTTTGGCAATAAGCTAATCTTTTCCGGTTCTATGCGCGCATTTCTTTAGGCGCGTGGCGGCGATGACGCCTGTTAGACTTTGATGTTATAATAATCCAGCCGTTTGTTGTCGGCATGTAGGCATTAAACATTCTCTTGATTTAGACTTTGTTTTTCTTGCTGTCAACTTTCTGTGTTTGAGGAGCAGGTCATGGAAGTTATCCCAGCTATTGATATACGCGGCGGATTGTGTGTACGCCTGTTCCAGGGCGACTTTGCTCAGGAAACGATTTACGGTGACGATCCGCTGGAGATGGCGCTTAAGTGGCAATCGCAGGGGGCGACACGCTTGCACATTGTGGACTTGGATGGGGCCGAGAGCGGCAACCCCCAAAACTTAGAGGCTATCCGGCGCATCTCTGAAACTGTCTTTGTACCAATTGAAGTCGGCGGCGGCATCCGTAGCCTAGCAACAATGGAAAGGCTCATCAAGCTGGGGGCAGACCGTGTGATACTGGGCACGGCGGCAGTTGACAATCCTGGAATGGTCAAGGAGGCTTGCCGCAATTTCCGCCAAGCAGTCGTGGTGTCCATAGATGCCCGCGATGGGTGTCTTACTACACATGGATGGAAACAGAGCACCGGGCTTAGAGCAGTTGATTTCGCCAGAAAGATGGTTTCACTCGGTGTGCGGCGTTTTGTCTATACCGATGTTAGCCGCGACGGCACTCTTACCGAGCCTAACTTTTTGTCCATCTTTGAACTTGTAGACAGCACCAAGTTCCCGGTAATTGCCTCGGGCGGCGTGGCGACGCCATTGCATATTAGATTACTCAAAAAAATTGGAGTGGAAGGGGCGATTGTTGGTAAGGCTCTGTATACCAACGATATTAGTCTGCCGCAGGCGCTCCAAGCAGCGGAGTCATAACAGCTCACTGGCTGGTTTTGTGGTGGCATGACCCGGCTGGCTACAGGAGATAAGACATAGGAAGGGGTTGCCAGGCGTGATGAACATAAAATTTGACGATAAAGGACTGATACCGGCGATCATTCAGGATTCTGCCATGGGCGAGGTACTGATGCTGGGCTATATGAATGCGGATGCCCTTAAGCTGACATTGGAGAGTGGGCATGCTTGGTTTTGGAGCCGTAGCCGCCAAGAATTGTGGCATAAGGGAGCCACTTCTGGTAATTACCTCGAAGTGAGAGAGGTGTGGTACGACTGTGATATTGATGCTGTCCTGGTGAAAGCGAGTCCGAGTGGCCCCACCTGCCACACTGGAGAGCGGAGTTGTTTCTTCCGTCGCCTTAGCTTAGAGGATTTGTAGAAACCACCTCAGTTCGCTTCAGCATGCCGTCGGCGATGAGCACCTCTTCAAGGGCGGCAATGCCCACTTCTACCATCTTATCATCTGGTTGCTTTGTGGTTAGACTTTGCAGCCACAAACCGGGGGCCATTGCTGCCCGCACCACGGGATTTCCCAAATGACGTGCCCCAAACTGTGTAAACTCATAGGCAAATGCGGAGATTATGGGAACGAGAAGAATGCGTGAGGCAACCATGAGCCATAGCCCCGGTTTACCGACTAGACTGAAGACCAAAATGGCGAGAACCATGACAGCTAAAAGGAAAGCAGTGCCGCAGCGAGCGTGGGCCGTGGTATATGTTTGCACACTCTCTGGCCGGAGTGGCGCGCCGGCTTCATAAGCGTGGATGGTTTTATGCTCTGCTCCGTGGTAAGCGAAGACACGTCGTATGTCTGGCAATAGGCTGACCAGCGAGAGATAAATTAAGAAAATGACCAGCCTCACCGCTCCTTCTGTGAAGTGAAACAAAAGACTTGAGGCGCTGTCCGGCAATATCCAGCGTGTTAAAAATAGGGGCGACAAAAAGAAAAGCCCCACTGCAAGGGCTAGCGAGAGGAGCATCGTGACCCAGACCGCCCCGTCCAATCCCCGGCTGCCCTTGGCGTTCTTGCTAGCTGCTTCTTGCTCATCGTCCTCAAGGGCAATATTTGTAGAATACATTAGGCTTTGGAGGCCCAGGATGAGGGCTTCCAGCAAGGCGATGACGCCACGAATAAAGGGAATGCGGCGAAGGCGCCCGGTGTATATGGGAGACAGGGGTTTAACCTGCTTTGCCAAAGTGCCGTCTGGGCGGCGTACCACCGTGGCCAGATTTTTCTGGCCGCGCATCATGACTCCCTCCATGACCGCCTGCCCGCCGTAACGAAAAGTATCTGACATGTTTTCAAACTTTAGATATCAGTCGGGGCTAAAACTGAATAAATCAGGGGTTTAATCAAAGGAGCGGCTGTTATTGCCGCTCCTTTGAAAGCTCGGGTTTTATTTACTGACCTTAGCGTAGCGCTGTTTAAAGCGCTCTACACGGCCGGCTGTGTCTACCATGCGGCGCTCGCCGGTGTAGAATGGATGACATGCACTGCACAGTTCTACCTTAAGCTGTTTCCTAGTGGAGCCAAGGGTAAACTTATTGCCGCATGAACAGGAAACCTCGGCATTTGGGTAGTATTGAGGATGGATTTTCTCTTTCATAGTATTCCTTACCTTGGGTTTCTATCGCTTTGAATATCAATAATGAGTTTCGCAAACGCCTCGGCATATTTATACGGCGTAAACACTTACTTTCCGCCTGTCTTTGCCGGCCGGCTCAAACTTTACCTGGCCAGACGTGAGGGCGAATAGGGTGAAGTCGCGTCCCACCCCGACATTGTTGCCTGGGAGGGTGTGTGTGCCGCACTGGCGAACGATGATAGTGCCGGCGCTAACGATTTCGCCGCCGTAGCGCTTGACCCCGCGCATCTTAGGCTTGGAATCACGACCGTTGCGCGAAGAACCCGCACCTTTCTTATGAGCCATTAGATTTCCTCTCTCTTAGCACGACGCTGCGGGACGGCAGGTTCCTTGGCTTCCTCTGTACCCGGCATGACAATGCTCTTGATTTCAACTTCAGTGTATGGCTGACGATGGCCTTGTTTGTTTACATAGCGCGCCTTGGCTTTAAATTTAAGCACAGTGACCTTGTCACCCAGTCCATTGCCTGTGGCGATGGCAACGACACTTGCCCCCTCGACAATAGGTTTGCCTAGAGTGAGTTTTTCATCATTGCCTACAGCCAACACGCGACCCAGCGCAAACCGCTCGCCTTCTTTAACGTCTAGGCGCTCTACTTTGAGTTTGTCACCCGGGCGGACAGTGTATTGCTTGTTCCCAGTTTCAATTATGGCGTAAATAACGCACCTCCGACGAAGCGGTTGGTTGCTATCAGTTATTCCCATCAACCGCTTTTATAAATCAACAAAAGCGAATTATACCAGCCGTACGTATATGTGTCAACGTAAAAAATAAGCAACGACCGTGTCAACTAATTGTAGGACTTTTTATGGTTTCCCACAGAATGGTGTTCATCAGTTGTAACTTCTTAGCGCTAGAAAGGTCGGGTTTATCTTCCCGATGGCAATTGGCACCAATGATCCGTTAATACAAGGTGTTCTTGGGGTTTGGATGCGCTTCGAATTGAACACCCTTCTTGTCTTTACGATTGCTTTGGTTATTAAAGGCTCCGATGGTTTTACTGTCCTGTTCTTCACCTCCAGCTCTCCCCGTTTCGCCAGCATCGGGGCTATGCTTGTAAGGGTTGTCTTGCTCCAGGTACGGGGTCTGTCCGATAAACGGCTGGATAAGACATGGCTGACATGGGGTTCCGAGCAACCGCCGTTATTGGCTTCTG
>CAYOAR010000202.1:0-2098 GCA_964402105.1 uncultured Dehalococcoidales bacterium | reverse complement strand
TCTACGAATGAGTATATCGGCTCGTTGCGCTCAAGAAGGGAGGGGAAAATGTCACGCTCGAAACTGATTACGGTATCTGAGGGGATAGCGAAGAGTATCTCTGGCTCGACGATGTAGGTGCCGGCATTAATAGCGTTAGTGGTGACCTCATGAGGGGGAGGCTTCTCAAGAAAACGGCGCACCCGGCTGTCGTGCTCGGTTTCTACCAAGCCGTATGCGCACGGGTTGGTGACCTTAGTAAGGGCAATAGTCACTTTGGCATGGTGCGCATCATGATGGCTTTTCATGGCGGCAATATCCAGACCGGTGAAGATGTCGCCATTCATGACAAGGCAGGCGTCTCGAATGTGGCCGAGGGCATTGCGTGCTGCTCCTGCAGTGCCTAGAGGGCTTGACTCAACAACGTATTTAATATCCATGCCCAGATTGCTGCCATTGCCAAAATAGCCTTCTACGGCTGGAGCCAAATGACTCAGGGCTAGTACTGCCTCGTAAACGCCGCAGCTTGAGAGGCGTTTTAGCACATGTTCTAGAAATGGAACATTCAGCACAGGCACCATAGATTTTGGTGTGTGCAGAGTAAGGGGACGCAGGCGCGTCCCAAGGCCGCCAACAAGAATAACTGCTTTCATAGGCTGACAGATAAAAAAGTTACTAATGATAGCAGACTTACCAATCCCCTGTCATTTTAGTTGATGGAAGCATGGATATGTGGATTTGTCGCTGTAAGAAAAAGCGCAGAGCCGATTGTGCGTGTAATTGCACGCGCGAAGCCAAATACATATAATGATAGGGTACATTACGGGTGAAACGAAAGTAAACATCCCGAGCTAGAGAGGTCTTAATTGGGTAAAAAGAAAAAAGTTGCCCCAGTGGTTCGTCCCCCCACCAAGCGTCAGCTATCTCGTTCGCAAAAACAGAAACGGCAACAGAGAATCATTTATGGCATAGGTATGGTAGTTATTGCCGCCGTGGTCGTCTTGGTGGGCTCCGGTGTGTTTTTTGGCTGGTATCAACCTGTATACAGGCCGCTACACGCGTCTGTACTTGAAGTTGATGGCGTCAGCTTTTCTATGAGTTACATACTCGATTCTTTCAAATACCAATTTGGAGAGTATATCGAAGGATATTACCAGGGTATGTGGAGCTTATCTTCGTATTTTATACCCAGCGCCATAGATACAATTATCAATGGTGAACTCATGCGCCAAGAAGCGGCAAAGCTGGGTATCACCGTTTCCGAGGCTGAGATCAACGAGTACCTCAAGGGGCACCCTGAGGCTAAGAACCGTGCCTTGCGTGATATCGTTCGCGCCCAGCTTCTTTATGGGAAACTGAGCGATACCTACTTCGGGCCACAACTCCCCGAAAATCCCGCTCAACGGGAGATCTTTGCTATGCTTGTGGAAAGCAAGACTCAGGTTGACGAAGTCTTGGCCAAGCTTAATAACGGGGAAGACTTCGGAGAGCTGGCAGCGGCATTGTCTCTGAATGAGTACACCAAGGGCAAGAGCGGGGAGATTGGATTCCATCCGCGCGAGGTTATCACATCGATACTTGGGCTT
This sequence comes from uncultured Dehalococcoidales bacterium, assembly GCA_964402105.1. Taxonomy (GTDB): domain Bacteria; phylum Chloroflexota; class Dehalococcoidia; order Dehalococcoidales; family UBA1222; genus WRNP01. The sequence goes on along the minus strand of CAYOAR010000202.1, from coordinate 533 downwards.
AAGGACGCCGAGGGCATCATATTTGAGCAAGGGGTTGGTACAACGAGTTGGCTTTGGGACAAAGATGCCTCCAAAAAAGTTGGTTATTGGTTAGTAATGGTTACCGAAAGAGATGAAGATGATGATAGCCATGTGCGCATTTCGGTCATAAAACTAGGCAGCATGGAAGAAGCACTCGAGGTGAAGGGCAAGCTGGATGATGGTGGGGATTTTGACGCGCTTGCCGAGGAGTACTCCCGAATCTGGGATGCGGAGAAAGCGAGTGCTGATTATGGTTGGGTTAAGAGCAGCGACGGAGACGCTTTTACTGAGTATGCATTTAGTGATGAAACCGAGATCGGCGTCGTAAGCTCGCCGATAAAAGATACCAGCGATAAAGGCGCTGTTCCGGGTGGATACTGGCTTTTCTATGTAAAGGCTGAAGAAAACCGCCCCCTCTCTGGCGAAGACCGGGCTAGAATGATTGGCCTGCGCTATGATGAATGGATGAAAGCTGCCGAGGAGAATGCCCAGGATAATATCGTAGACAGCTT
>CAYOAR010000201.1:0-14011 GCA_964402105.1 uncultured Dehalococcoidales bacterium | reverse complement strand
GCCTCGCCGCAGGTTGCCACCCCCACCAAAATCTGTGGCACACTTGGGTTCTCCACGGCCGCCCACTCAGCCGCCGCTTCTTTCCTGATGATATTAAGACTCAAGAGGACTCTCCCGTAAAAGCTCCCCAACCCCAGAAGGTGTCACCCGCCCCGCGACACGCCCATCTACGACCACTACCGGGGCAAGGGCGCAGGAACCAAAGCACGCCTCGGTGTCAAGAGAGTAGGCACCGTCTGGCGTCATCTCTCCGGGCTTAATTCCCAGTTTCTTTTCCAACTCGGCAAGCACCTCGTCCGCGCCTTTAACATGGCAAGCTGTACCTCGGCAGACCCGAAGACAATGCTTGCCTATGGGTTTAAATCTGAAACGTGCATAAAAAGTAGCCACGCCGCGCACTTCACTTTCAGAAAGCCCAAGATACGCCGCCACCCGCGTTAGGGCTGTCGGCACAAGATAGCCTACTGCCCCCTGGACGGCATGCAGAATAGGGATAAGGTTCTCCCGAGATGCAGTAAAGCGGTCTAGAATGGCATTAATCACGATTTCTGAAATATCCAAATGAACTCTCTCTAATCAAGGTAAAAAGGAAATTATAGTCATGGCAGGCGTGCCGGTCAAATACCCAAGTCTTTTTCGCCTTTTCCAAAACACAGAGCCCATGAAACGCATCCGTTAGGAACATTAGGCCATGCAACAAACATCGCCATCCGTTATTGCTGCCCCCAGACAGGCCAAACGCACTGAGATCTGCGCCATCATTTAACTAAATTGAACTCCATAATGAGTATTGACTTAAATATAGTTCATTGTTATACTTAATTTTATTAAAGGGTGTGAAGCTTATGGCGATTGAAATTGTGCCGGAGTGGATGGCAAATCTCGAAGATGAAGATGTCGTATTCATCAAAAAGTTTTTACAGGCTTCCGGCTCGTTAAAAGAGATGGCTCAGCAGTATGGCGTTAGCTATCCGACAGTGCGCCTAAGGCTCGACAAGTTGATACAGAAAATCCAAATCAGCGAAGATACCTCCAATGAGCCGTACGTCGCCCTCATCAAGCGTCTTGTCATCAGTGACAGGGTTGACTTTGATACCGCAAAAATCTTGATTTCAGAATACAAAAAGTTAGGAGCGAAAAACCAATGATTGCCGTAGCGGGGGTGATGCTTTTCTTGCTTACACTCAGTATTGTGTCAATAATTTTACAAGTATTTTTGTCAAAGAAAGATAACAAGTGGCTAGGCTTGATTTTACCAACCATTACTTTCAGTCTTTCTTTATTGGCTGTTTTGGGCACACCGCTCTTTCAAGGTGCTATAACAACGACGACAACCACAATCAATGGTGTGGTTGTCGAACAGGTTCAAGACAATACCGCAACAGTAATTTGGTCAGCTGTATATTACTTTTTGCTTTTTAACACACTGACGGCCGTTTTGCTTGTTATATATGCGAGCTGTAGAAGAGGGCGCACCAAACAGCGCTCTTTGGAGAAAATGAGCGTCCAAGACTTGGTGTAGCTAATTTATTAAGCAGGCGTATAGTTGACAGCGCCTAATCGGCTGGGTACGAAAATGTCTTGGTTGCTCTCGGTACTACGCACTTACATCCTAGACGCCACGATAGCACAGTCCCCCAGATTAACAAGACAATGAACAAATAATCGTGGCGTTATTTTAGCAGTGCGAATAATGAGAGCCGGGACAAATTAAGCAGTTAAGAGCCAAGAGATGTCTTGGCTCTTCCGCATCAAGGCAATAAAAAGAACCCCCGGCTCATCACCGGGGGCTTGCTGGTTAACTGGTCACCCATGGCAAAAAGGAGAAAAACGCCGGAATCGCAAGAGCTAATACTATCGTTAAAATAATGCCGATGAGATACCAGATAAGAACGGCTTTAGCAAATCCCGACCGGCAATCCTTGTTGCCGCCAAACGCCCAGACTAGCAGCATGATAAAACCGACTATCGGCAACGCCAGTAGGAGCATTGTTAGCATCCAATCTGACGTTGAATTGTGCCCATTCCCTTGAACCATCTTTCACCTCCAATAATTTCTCCATATTATACCAGCAAAGCCAAAACAAAAAATAGGGTAGAGATTTTAACCTCTATATTAATCTGTGTTATTATTAAGGCTAATTTCGCAATAGAGCCGTTGCTCGTAATGAGTCACGTTGCTCGCGACTGGAAAATGCTATGCCAAAAACTATCGCTGAAAAAATACTCTGCCAAAAACTAGGGCGCGAGGTGAGCGCGGGTGAGATTGTGGTCAGTCCCGTAGATCTTGCTTTTGTGCAAGATACCACCGGTCCTCTGACGGTACGAGAGTACCGAGGTAGCGGTTTTAAAAAACTCGCCAACAAGAATAAGGCGGTACTTTTCCTAGATCACGCCGCACCATCCCCGCAAGCCCAGCTTGCCACTGATCATGCCCTACTCAGGGACTTCGCTGCCGAAACCGGCTGCATTCTTTCAGATGTAGGCCGCGGTGTCTGCCACCAAATCGTAGCCGAACAGATGGCGCGTCCGGGCGATGTCATTGTTGGCGCCGACTCACACACAGTAACCGCCGGAGCACTGGGGGCTTTCGCGACAGGCATGGGCTCATCCGATGTGGCGGTTGCTTTCGCCCTAGGACAAACCTGGTTCCGTGTCCCCGAGAGCATCCGTATCGAAGTGAAAGGCAGATTTGCGCCCGGTGTGTCAGCCAAAGATCTCATCCTGCACATCATCGGCAAAATCGGCGCTGATGGGGCCACATATCAGGCACTTGAGTTCGGCGGTAAAGCCATAGAAACCATGAGTATGTCTGGGCGGCTTACCATCGCCAATATGGCCGTTGAGGCAGGAGCTAAGCTTGGCATCTTCCCATCGGATACCGTTACCGAGAAATATTTAAAAGACATGGGTCGCCCGCAAGACTTCCGCCCCATCACCCCCGATAAGGGCGCAAACTATGAACGCACCATCGAAATCGACCTTACGACGCTCGAGCCGACCGTTTCCCGCCCGCATACAGTGGATAACATCACGTTAGCACGGGAGCTCTCCGGTGTTAAAATACATCAGGTATTTTTGGGCACCTGCACCAATGGTCGCCTTGATGATCTCGCCACAGCAGCTTCCATGTTGCGTGGCAAGAAGTGCGCTCCCGGCACTCGCCTCGTCGTAGTGCCCGCATCTCATCGGATAATGCTTGAAGCTCTGGAAATAGGCTACATTACCATCTTAGTTCAAGCCGGAGCACTCATCGCCTCACCAGGCTGCGGCGCCTGTCTCGGGTTGCACCAAGGAGTTCTTGGCGACGGTGAGGCCTGTCTCTCTACCGCCAATCGTAACTTCAAAGGACGCATGGGCAATCCAAACTCTTTTGTTTATCTGGCCAGCCCCGCGACCGCAGCAGCCACCGCCCTCGCCGGATATGTGGCTGACCCGCGGGAGGTTCTCTAGTATTTCAATCACGCCCGGGGTAATTCAAACCAACCCCAAGTTAATGTTATGAGGTAGTAAATTGGCAATACTCAAAGGTAAATCTTTTAAGTTTGGTGACAGCATCTCCACCGATCACATCGTACCAGGCCGCCTTGCTCACCTGCGCTCCAATCTGCCGGAGCTGGCAAAGCACGTGCTCGAGGATGCCGACCCATCTTTTGCCAAGCGCGTCCAACCCGGCGATTTCGTGGTTGGAGGCCAAAACTTCGGTCTTGGTTCTTCTCGCGAGCATGCCCCCTTGGTCATCAAGATGGCCGGGGTTTCTGCCGTCCTGGCAAAAAGCGTGGCTCGTATCTTCTTCCGCAACGCCATCAACCGCGGTCTCCCGGTGCTAATTACAGACACTGATAAAATAAACGAGGGCGATGAGTTAGAAGTTGACCTTGCCGCGGGCACAATTAAAGATTTAACCAACGGCGTAGAGCTTGTCTTTAAGCCCCTTCCGAAAGCCATGCAAGCCCTGCTAGATGAGGGCGGGCTCATCCCGTATATTCAAAAGCACGGAGATTTCAAACTAGAGTAAATAGCTCGTGGCTTCAGCCTTAGGTTCACAAGTACTATTTTCACATTTGATTCGCTTGATTAGCCGTGAAGACCGACATCATGCCTAAAAGAATTTGGACAATTGCTAGTATATTACTGGTGTTTTCTCTGTGCTTGTCCTGCACAACCCAGCCAGCCACAAACCACACGGGCAGGTTGTCTGAACCGAGCTCTTCCACATGGAGTGGCTTTCAAATATCCCTTGACAATTCGCCTTACTATCAGAGTAGTATCCCAGTACGAGAAAACGTGATTACAACCGAAGAGCATACTCTTGTCCTAATTATAACCAACGGCCCATCGAGCGATCCGCTTGAGTACGGCTCAACAGAATTTATCCAGGTACACTTGGACGGCGCGTGGTATACAATCAAGCCCCAATTGCCCCAGCGCGAAGAGCCGCTGAGACTTGATCCCCATCCCAATTATGCTCGTTCCATAGGGCACATTGTTGACCTTTCTCCGTTGGGAGGCCTTCCTCCGGGGAGATACCGAATAGTCGAAAAATTCTACTACGAGCGACTAAAGTCTGTGTCGTTTGCTTCAGCATATTTTTGGATAATTGAGCCCGGTGGGGAGCGTCCACCGGAATCTGAAATAACCGGCGAGGCTCGCTTGGGTGATATCGTATTGTCGGCAGAATCACTCTCCGGAGCGCGTCGGCAGATTACCGATGCGGACAACATAATCAATATGGTTATTGAGAACCTGTCTGGCAAAAGATACTTTATGGAAAACGCTACTCTTGAGATGAAGAATGGTTTAAGTTGGGAGAAAGTAGAATTCCAACATGCCAATCTAGGAATGATCATGGGATGGCATTACTCCCGCAATCAACTCTTCCTCAACGAACCGCTGGCAACAGGGCAATACCGCCTTCGGGTATCTATGCGCACCGATATGGGGACGGTTGCCCATGAGTGTGTTTTCACCGTTATTGCACTGAAAGATGCCCTAGAGCCCAAATGGGAACGATCGCAGCTGAGCCCGTCAACCTATGACGCAGAGCAGCAAAGCACCAGCGCTAGGATGAGCACGGAAAACCCTCGACTGAACAATAACAACACCACTCTTAATATCCAACTCTCAGCAGATTGTCTATATTGCTACGGTTCAGGTTATAGCGTCGACGTGTTGCTCGGTGAAAAGTGGTATACCGTGCCTTTCACTTTTGGATATTTTACCTCGGAGGCTCGCTATATTGACCAATATGATATATGCTCTGAGACAATTCACCCTGTTTTTGCATTCGGGGTACTCCCAGCTGGACAATATCGTGTGGTGAAAGTGTTTAATCTCTGCGGTCCGGATACACTCGGAGGTGGGATAACCTACCTTGCAAAAGAGTTTGCCATCGCTGAGTTTACCGTTGAGGAAACCCTAGACTGGTTAGTGCTGTCATAGTTAGATTTAGCAAACGGAACGCTTTCGCTACCCATCATAAAGTTCATTGATAATTTTGGAAGGAGCTGAATTAATCCCATGGCTTATAACATAACCCTTATCCCCGGAGACGGCATCGGACCGGAATTAACTGAGGCTACTCGCCGCGTGCTGGAGGCCTCTGGTGTGAAATTCAACTGGGACATCGTACATGCCGGCGTTGATGTAATGGAGCAGTACGGCACCCCCCTACCCCAAAACGTGATTGAGTCCATACGTAAGAATAAGGTGGCCTTGAAAGGCCCGATTACCACACCCGTCGGCTCCGGCTTCCGCAGCGTGAATGTGGCACTTCGCAAGGAACTTGAGCTCTATACTTGTCTTAGGCCATGCAAGAGCTATCCCGGCGCGCCTACTTACTACAACGACATCGACCTCATCGTCGTGCGAGAGAACATGGAAGATCTATATGCTGGCATTGAGTACGAAAAAGGCTCCGAGCAAGCAAAGAAATTGATTGCACTCATCGGTGAAATGGGAGGCAAGATACGCGGTGACGCCGGCATCAGTATTAAACCAATTTCAGAGTTCGGCTCGCGGCGCATTGTGAAATGGGCATTTGAGTATGCCCGCGCCAATAACCGCAAGAAAGTCACCGCCGTCCACAAAGCTAATATTATGAAATTCTCTGATGGTCTGTACCTGCATATTGCACGCGAGGTTGCCGCCGGGTACCCCGATATTGAGTTTGAAGACCGCATCGTAGACAATATGACTATGCAGCTTGTGAAAAAGCCTCAGATGTATGACGTGCTGGTTTGCCCCAACCTCTACGGCGATGTCCTCTCCGACCTCTGCGCCGGGCTGGTTGGCGGGCTGGGGCTTGCCCCCGGAGCCAATATCGGTGATGGAATCGCCCTCTTTGAGCCAACTCACGGCTCCGCTCCCAAATACAAGGGCATGAACAAGGCCAACCCCATGGCGCAGATGCTCTCTGGAGTTATGATGTTACGCTACCTAGGCGAAAAAGAGGCCGCCGACCGCGTTGAGCAGGCCATTGCTGCCGTAGTAGCTGCTGGTAAGAACGTAACATACGACCTTCTGCCCGAGAATGAGCAGCGGCGCGCCGTGGGAACGGCACAGGTTGCCGATGCCATTATCGCGCAGATGGGGTAGTTCGCCATGAAAATAACCGTTATCGGTGCGGGTAACGTTGGCGCCAGCCTCGCTCAGCGTCTTGTCGAGCAGGACTTTGCTGACGTAGTCATCCTAGACATCGTTGAAGGCTTGCCGCAGGGCAAAGCCCTCGACATCCGACAGTCTGCGCACATTTTAGGCTTCACTCACCGCATCATAGGCACTAACAACTACGAGGAAACCGCTGGATCGAACATCGTGGTCGTCACCTCCGGTATCGCTCGTAAGCCCGGCATGACGCGTGAGGAACTTATCAAGATCAATGCCAACATCGTGGCCGACGTGGTGGCAAAAGCCGCAGAACACTCACCGGGCTGTGTCATCATCACTGTTGCCAACCCCGTTGATTCCATGACCTACCTCGCCCTCAAAGTAAGCGGCTTCCCGCGGCATCGAGTGTTCGGCCTTTCTGGAGTGCTGGACTCCGCCCGCCTTGCGAGTTTCATCGCCCAAGAGCTTAATGTGCCCGACTCCGAGGTATCATGTTATGTGTTGGGCGAACACGGGCAAAACATGGTCATCCTGCCGCGCCTGGCAATGGTAGGCGGGAAGGCTCTTACCGACCTTATCCCCGCAGCATCCGTGGTAGCTCTCGCACAGCGCACCATTGCCGGCGGTGCAGAGATTGTGAGTCTCCTTAAAACCTCAAGCGCTTTCTACGCCCCATCTGCCGCAATCATGAAGATGGTGCTCGCCATAACTCGGGACACAAAAGAACTGATGCCAGTCGCTGCCTGCCTCGCAGGTGAGTACGGGCTAAGCGACGTGGTCATCGGCGTGCCGGTAAAACTAGGCAAAAATGGCATCAGCGAGTTTGAACCGCTTGCGCTTACTGCTGAAGAAAAGAGGCTGCTCGCAGACTCGGCTGAAGCTGTGCGGCAGCAAATTGCCAACCTGCCCACTCGGGGCTAACCCATGAGTAACAGCTGGCCTCATGCGACCTTGCAAAGCGCCATGAGTACCGTGCCGCACCAATCCCACTACCGCTGGCTGCAGGCAACTAAAGGCTTGGTTTCGCGGGAATATCAATGAATCCGATGCTCCCCCTGACTTGACCGCTTTTTGATAATTATGGTTGTTATTACGCACGGTTTTGGCCAAAATGTATGCACTCCGAGACAGCACTTATAGTTGACAATCTTTGAAAATGATAGGCATAAACATGGTTTTTACAAGCCTTTAGGCAAGATAATAAAATTAATTGTTGCATTCTATACGTGGGCTCGTCGTGGCGATTGTTATGCGCTTTGATTGCTCTAGTAAAGGTCGCCCACATGTGGTACCAAAATATTATTCCGAGCACCATATTAAAACGACAACACTATTTTTCGTGCGTAATACACAGCAGTCACTCGGTATGCACTCTTTTGGTCAAGTCGGGTATCAATGAATCCGATGCTCCCCGCTACACCGCAAGTGCCTGTAGATATTCGGCTTATTTGTTTTCTTTAGGCATTGGGGGTATTATCATTGAGATTATGTATAATTACGGTTCCCTAATCAGTAGTTGCCATGATCGCGAAGAAGAAGAAATAGCTCAAGCCATTGACACCGGCGCTATGATGTTAAGGCGCCTCTCACCGCGGCTTGAAAGAAACTTCTTCCCCAAGTTCCAAGAGCTTGGCTGGCAATACTCTCGTCGTCTAAGATCGTTGCATACCTCTGCCGAATTCGATGACTACCATCACGAATTCGTTACAGCTTTTCGTGACACCATTAAAACCCGCAGCGGTACAGTTATAAGCTACGGAGAGGCCCAACAGCCAATCAACATCTTTCTCAAAGACTATGTGGATAACATCCACCTCTTGGGCACGGAAGAGGCTGCCAGACTAAGGCAATACATCCATGTAACCATGGATGGTGTCATGATTTATTACTTTCAGTCGTTCTTCCGCGAAGACTACCTACGGCACATCGCCCCTTATCACAACGCCAGTGGCTGCTTCGACAACTGCCACGCACCATCCTTCCATCACCAAGACCTGAGCCAAAGCCAGCTCACCCAGCTTTTATTTTTCAGCCGAGACACCTACTGCGCCTGGCAGTCATGGTTTCGCCAAATCTATCCCAGCCGCCCCTCACTACTGGATGCCGTTTGGTCTATCGCTCGCAAAACCTTGTTCTCCGGGGGCTTGTATTGGAGTGCCCCTTCTCCCCAAAACGATCACAGCCTCAAGGGCAGGCTTTTCAAACTGCTAAACCTCGGGCGGAGTGAGGTATTTTAGCCGAATTTCGGCAATAATATGCCTGCTCGCCACAAGGGCATCTGGTAGGCAGCTCTTTGCAAGAAGGATTTACTTTCCGCCAACATAGCTGGGCAGTGGCTTGCCACAAGTCTCGCTAGCCGAGCACCCGCCACATCTGTGTCACTACCAACTCAGGTTTTCTTGGACTTTCGTCTTTAAGCGAATCGACCACTTGAACTATTTATAAGCTAGGTGCTATATACTGCCTATCAGTTTGTAGAAATACAGACGTGGTGATACAGTAATACTTGCAAAGCATGCTCGTTTATACAAGAGTAATGTGCTGATTGTTGTGACATCTTGGAAAAGAAAACACGCGATTATCGACAAGCTAATGAACCACTATGGGAAACACTGCGGGAGGAATGACCATGAATAAAATGGCAAGGGTTTTTGCTCTATTATTAGTTCTTGCGGTATTGTCCGTTCTGTTGCCAAACACTCCCTTATCTGCGCAAGCGGCACCAGACATAGCAGATTTCGCCAAGGAAGTAGACGCTGCCCCCCCTGTTCCCCAGGCGACGTCATAAATTACACCCTTTCCCTCACCCTGCCAGCAGATGTTTCGCTCTATGACCGCATCCGTTTGGTGGACATCTACCCAAGCCCAGCCTTGGTATGGAAGGACTATACTCTCACAATAGGCGGCGCCCCGGTTACGCTAATGCCATCAGCCATTAATCTGAGTACAACGGCAAGCTCCAAAGTGATAAGTTTCACCATAGACGGCCCCCTGCTCGTAAACAATGCCAAAGTAGTGTTGACACTGAGTTTTCATGTAACCTCAGCTGCCAGTGATCAGCTAATCAACGTTGCTAGGCTGTATACCACTCCCCAAGGGCTCACCGAACTCGATGGCTTCTCTGACGTAGACAGTGTAACGGTACCCGTCGCACGCACCGTAGATGTCGTTAATAGCTATGCTGGGATCGGTATTGATGGATCCGGGCGTTATTTTTTAGGGGAAACTGTTTATATCGATGCTGGCACCCATCCTTCTGGCTACACCTTTGCCGGTTGGGTAGTTGCCGCTGGCATTGCTGTTCTTGATGATGCCAGCGCCGTTACAACATCCTTCAGTATGCCAACAACCGATGTCGTCATCGTCGCCAACTGGGTTAACTCCACCCCTCCGGTAACCGTTACCACCCAGCTGCCTGGGGTTACTCGCACGGTAACAGCCACGCGATACTCAACCGAAACCACCACTCAGACGGTAACCGCAACAGCAACCGTTACCAACTCTACCGTCACCACCGCCACGACCACTGCTACTACCACCGCGCTTGCAACTATTACCTCCCAGCTGCCCGGGGCTACTCAAACGATAACATCCACTCAGCTGTCTACCATTACCACCACATCCGTATCTTCCGCCCCCACGTCCACAATGTGGTCCACGACCACCATGACAGCCAAAGTATCCTCAGCAGTGCCAACAACAACGTGGAGCGACGAGCCCCCTTCAACTAGAGACACTCGGGCCACTTGGGCTATTCTTAATCTAATACTCGCTACCTGGGGAGCCTTGCTGGTGCTTATTGCGCCGATTCTTGCTGTTGTTTGGAGAGGCACCGGGAAGCTTAACCCCATTTTGCTTGTCATCGCCATTATTCTGGCTATTGTCGGCGTTATCGTCTTCTTGTTAACTCAGAATATAAACAACAAAGCGACGTGGGTGGATGTCTGGACTGTCCTTAATCTTACGATATTCGTCGCTGAGATTATCCTGCTCACCCTAATATTCAAACTAGCAAGGAACGCTATTCAGTAAATAGTGTCTGGCGAGCAATGCAAAACGAGGGTGCCGTTTCGCCACCAGCTTAGCAAGTACATTCGCTTTTCCCGAAGCTGGGATACGAATGGAATTGATGTTGCCGCCTGGCTTTCACGCCAACTCGCCCACAATCCCCCCCCTGCCCTGGCTCTCTTTGGGACTTGAGGCCAAGCCCCATGTTGCAAGCAAGCTGGAGATGGGATACCCAAACAGGGCAACCGTCGAGTGATCTTGTCACTCGATTTCTGAAGTGCGGTCATAGACGCGCTTTTTCCAAGATACCCCAGTGCCTGTAAGTGCCCGCACCATCCCCCAAGTAGCGGCTGCGAGCCAAATGACCAATCCAATCGGATGCAGGATGGTAGCCACCACGGACTCACCAAAACGACTGTCCGCCAAACAGCGCATAAAGAAAATCACCGCGACCTGAAAAAGGGTTAACGGCAAGACTGGGCTGGCACTGGTAACAGCCTGCCATAGGCTATAGAAAGGCACAAGGAAAACCACTGCCCCCAAGGTCATTATCCCAACCAGAGCCGGCAGGGAAAAGACCGCCACCGAATATGTCCACTTAACCAACCCTTCCCACATGCCCCCCATAGTGTCATACATGCGCGTAGCAAACACGGGGGAAAGGTCCACCGCCACCTGCCGCCCACCACGCCGCACTACTTCCGCCCCAAGCCAAACATCTTCAATGATGCGCGACTTTACAACTGCATGTCCATCCATGCTCCAATAGAACTTGGCATCAAAAAGGAGAAACTGACCAATGGCAAAAGTTGCTTTAGGCTTGCTACCGCGCGCAAGCCACCACAGCGGAGCCCAGCTTAGAATGAAGAAGTACATCAGGGGAATGGCTGTCTTTTGCCCGAAAGGGGTAATCTGCCGAGGGAAACCCGAGAGCAGCGCCGCTCTCTGCCTTATCGCTTCCGCAACCACGCGGCGAAGCATATCAGGGGCCGCCGCGGTGTCAGCATCCACAAACAGGAGCCAGTCGCCCCTTGCTTCCTGGGCTGCTTGATAACAGGCATGAGGCTTGCCCGCCCAATCCTTGGGCAATGGCCTCCCCGACATAAGACGCAGACGCTTGTCTCGTGCGGCAAGCTCTGCAACAATCTCTGGCGTCCTATCGCTTGAGCCATCATCAAGGACAATAACCTCAAAATCGGAGTAGTCCTGGCAGAGGATGGACTCGAGACAGCACCCAATATTCTTCTGCTCATCACGAGCGGGGATTATGACCGAAACAGGAGGCTCAACAGAGAGCCCGCCGCTTCTCGGAATGCGCAAGCTAAGCAGATTGAGGGCAAGGTTGAGCAAGAAGATCGACAGAAGCACGGCTACAATAATCTGATAGGTCATGGTTTTATCCCTGACGACGCGGCTGCCACTAGTTATATAGCCATTTTCGGGGTCGCGGCCACCCTGCTAAGTCACGAGCATGTTTGATGAGATAAAGTAGCAGGATACAGGCCATGAAGACAAACACGCCGAGCCCGGCATCGTTGATAAAAGCATGGGCTAAGGTGAAGATAGGCGCACACAGCACCACCCAAGAATGATTTTCAAAGATAAACAAACCAACAATAGCAGCAACAGCAAAAGGCACAAGCAACTCCCAGCGCATGAGTCCAACCAAGACCCCAAAAGTAACAACAACTGCTTTGCCACCGCAGAAACGTAAAAGCGGTGTAAAGGCATGGCCTAAAATGGCAGCGAACGCAATAAATAGGAGTTGATTTTCGGAGAGGCGGGAGTCTCGTGCCGCTAGATACACGACAGGCACTCCCTTGAAGACATCCAAAAGCACAGCCGCCATCCCAGCTTTTGGGCTACCGGCACGGAAAACATTAGCGGCACCAGGATTGCCATCGCCGTAGCATCGAATATCCTTATGGGCTGCAAGGTAGCCAACCCATAGGGAAAAGGGAAGTACGCCCAACAAAAAGGCGCACATTGTGATCCAGATTAAAGCAAAAGTCATCTCTTTATATATGCTAAAAACAACCGCTTTCCCTGCCACCCGCGAGTTGGTGTAACAATAATCTACCATAACGGCGTCGTCAAGAGGAGATGCCTATTGATTTTTTGCGGGCCAATCGCTACATTATGAAAATAATTTTTCTACCATCAGGAGAAAACCATAACAATATGGAAATTGAGGAAGTACGCAAAAACTCAAAGCTATTGATTAACAAAACCCCTTACAATGTGGACAACGCCGAGTTCGTGAAACCAGGCAAGGGCACAGCCATCTATCGGCTCCGTCTGAAAAACTTGCTGGATGGGCGCGTACTGGATGTTACCTATCGCTCAGGCGACAAGGTTGACGTTGCCAATATTACTGGTCAGGAGATGCAGTACCTCTACAAAGAGGGCGACCAGTACGTCTTCATGAACACTGATAACTTTGAGCAACGATTTGTTCCGGAATCGCAGATGGGAGATAAGATTAACTTCCTCAAAGAGGGGGTAGTCGTCAACATGCAACTTATGGATGATACCCCTCTTGACATCACTATTCCCACCTTCATGGAACTTGAGGTCATAGAAACATCTGCCTCCATCAAAACAGCGACCGTCACCGCCCAGATGAAGTCCGCTAAATTGGAGACGGGGGCTAACGTGGATGTGCCTTCCTTTATCAAAGAAGGCGACCTTATCAAGGTGGATACTCGCACCGGTGCCTATGTGGAGCGCCTGACCGGCAAGAAATAGTCCATGACGGAACAAGAGCGCCTGGTACGGCTGCGCTTAAACCTCAGACGACGGGCAGAACTTGTTGAGCTTACGCGCCGGTTTTTCCGAGAGCAACATTTCTTGGAAGTTGAAACTCCGGTTCGCACCCCAACAGTTGCCCCCGAGGCCAACATCGTGCCCCTAGAAAGCGAGGGTTGGTATCTTATAACTTCGCCCGAGCTCCACATGAAGCGCCTCCTTGCCGCTGGCTACGAGCGCATCTTCCAAATTAGCCGTTGTTTCCGTCGTGCCGAGCGCGGGAGGCTCCATAACCCTGAGTTTACACTACTGGAGTGGTATCGCACCGAGGCTAACTACTTGGATATGATCCGCGACACTGAGCAGCTCCTGCTCTTTCTCGCCAATAATCTCTGCCGCACCACTGTCATCAGCTACCAGGGGCGGCAAATTAACCTCGCGCCGCCTTGGGAACACCTGAGTATTCGGCAGGCTTATATCAAGTACGCCGGATGGGATCCCATCGGTTCATTTGATGCGCGTTGCTTTGACGATGACATGGCTCTCCAAATCATCCCTTCGCTTCCACTCGACCGGCCGGTTGTGCTTAAGGATTATCCAAAAGAGGCAGCCTCACTAGCCCAATTGAAACCCGGAGAACCGGACA
>CAYOAR010000200.1:0-22277 GCA_964402105.1 uncultured Dehalococcoidales bacterium | reverse complement strand
AGACCGCAAACTCACCTTCAGCGTCACCGAGTCCGCTCTAGCCTACCTCGTAAAGGCAGGCTACGATCCAGCTTACGGCGCACGTCCTCTGCGCCGAGCAATTGAGCGCTATGTTGAGAACCCGCTCGCCGCACAGTTGCTATCGGGCGATCTGCAAGAAGGAGATACGGTGGTGGTGGACCATGGGTCTGGCGGGTTGAGTTTCAAAACAACCCATACAGAGACACAACCCTAAATCAACCCCCTCCCGAGATAACTCGGGAGGGATATAACTCCCAAATGACACAGCATCTCGAAAGCAGCCGCAAACCATCCCGCCGCTGGGAGTATGCCATTGGCATCCTCGCCCTAATACTAATGATAGGTTTAGGTATCCTAATTGCCCGAAACTGGCACGATACGGAGCAGATCGCCAGCTACGGTCTCGCCGGCGGTTTTTTATTAAGCTTACTAGGCGGGGGGACCGTTCCCGTTCCCGTGCCTGTAACAGCAGTCTATTTTGCCTTGGGCGGACTGCTTAAGCCTTGGTTCGGCCCGGCAGTCCTCGGTCCTGCCTTAATCGGAGTGGTATGCGGCTTAGGCGAAGCCTTGGGCAGTCTCAGCACCTACGCTACCGGCTACTCTGGGGCTGTTGCGCTGAAACACCGTGAGGAGCGTGCCAACCCCAGCCGCTTGGATCGTCTCTATCGGCGGCTCATGAGAATGATGAACCGGCGAGGAGGCTGGGCGCTGTTTGGTGTTTCAGCTATCATCAATCCCTTTTTCTACCCCATAGCTCTCACGGCAGGTATTTCTCGCTTCGGAGCCAAGCGTTTCTTCTTCATCTGCTTTGCCGGCAAAGCCGTCAAGTGCACCGCTATTGCCTATGTCGGCTACCTCGGACTACAAGGTCTACTAGGGATAGGTCTTTAGCCTTCACACATTCTCGCTGGCAGTAAAATGCGGTGCATAATCGCGCTACGACACATATGTTTCTTTGACCGACTTTGTTAGCTCAGGCTATAATGAGCAAGGTGAACTCAGCTTTTATTTCCAGCGATAAAGCACACGAGGCGTGCGGTGTCTTTGGGATTTTCGCCCCCGGCGAAGACGTCGCTCGTCTTGCCTACTTTGCACTCTTCGCTCTGCAACACCGCGGGCAGGAAAGTGCCGGCATCGCCACATCCGACGGACACAAGCTTCGGATTCTCGCCAAGATGGGGCTGGTATCTCAGGTCTTCGCCGAAGAAGATCTCAATGGCCTCTCAGGGCACCTTGCCATCGGGCACAACCGCTATTCCACCGCCAGTCCGTCACGCACCCACAACACCCAACCTATTATAGTCAGCCGCAGCCAAGACATCTTAGCCGTCGCCCATAACGGCAACATCACCAACGCCGAAGTACTCCGTGCTGAGCTTCAAGCTAATGGCTATATCTTTGATACATCCTCTGATGCCGAACTCATTGCCCATCTTATTCTCTCTTCCACGGAGAAAGAGTATGCCGGGAAGATAAGATATGCTATGCGGCGCCTGCAGGGCGCTTATTCACTGGTATTGCTGACCCGGGATGCCATTTGGGGCGTACGTGACCCCTTGGGCATGCGCCCGCTCTGCACCGGCAGTTTCAACGGCCAAGGTTGGGTGCTGGCTTCGGAGAGCTGCGCTATAGATCATATCGGCGCTTCATTCCTGCGCGAAGTGGCGCCAGGGGAGATCATTCGCTTCGACCACAATGGGCTTTTTAGCTTCCCAGAACCATCCGACAATCATGCGCTTTGCGTCTTCGAGTTCATCTATTTTGCACGTCCGGATAGCATCATCAATGACCGCTTGCTCTATAATGCTCGCGAGGCTATGGGGGCAAAACTGGCAGATGAACATCCCGCAGCGGCAGATCTTGTTATAGGCGTACCCGACTCGGCAACCCCTGCGGCTGTGGGTTACTCTCGCGCCTCAGGGATTACGCTCGGCATGGGTCTGGTTAAAAATCGCTATATGGGGCGCACTTTCATTGAGCCGGAGCAGCGCCTGCGCGACCTTGGTGTAAAACTCAAGTTTAATCCCATGAGGCCGCTACTTGAGGGAAAGCGTATTGTGCTGGTTGATGACAGCATTGTGCGCGGCACAACAACACCCCAAGTCATCAAACTGTTACGCAGTGCCGGAGCTAAAGAGATTCATATGCGCATCTGCGCCCCACCCATCTGCCACCCCTGCTTTATGGGCGTAGATATGGCTACTCGGCGTGAACTTATTGCTGCCCAAAAAACCATCCCTGAGATCAAAGAGGCTATTGGCGCTGACTCGCTGGGCTTTCTCTCGCTTACCAAGCTCATTGAGGCTGTTGGGCTACCCAAAGACAATCTATGCCTAGCTTGTTTCACCGGCCACTATCCCCTGCCCGTGCAGCTTGAGATGGGCAAGCTCACCACTGAACGCAACAGCGCATCTGCCTCCGCGTGCGTCATCACGAGCACAGCGTCACCACTTAGTTAGTTTTTTTCTTTTTCTTACTACGCGACTTAATCCCGCCTCATCGTTGAAACAACTTTCCTAGCGGTGCTATTATGTGGAGCACTGCGTTTTAAGGAGGCGCATCGTGGGATGCTTCTGAGTTTTGGCAGTCATTCCCGACTTCTTCGTGAATCTTTAGCTTCTGCTGCTCCTTTGGAGCGTGACTGCACCAAAATTTGGCATTCCTACAATCGGCACGTTATCGCTGTGCTATTTATATTCACACCTTGGCTTGCCGGCATCGGTTCGCTTAATTAGAACTATCAATGGAGGTGCCCAATTAGCAATTACTATACCCAAGCCGGCGTTGATATCAACGCCGCTGATAACGTCAAAAGAGATATTGCCCGCTTGGCTCGTGCTACCTTTCGCCCTGAGGTGCTCGCCGGGCCGGGGCTCTTTGGCGGCATGTTTGAACTCAAAGGTTATACACAGCCAGTGCTGGTCTCCAGCGTTGACGGTGTTGGTACAAAGCTCAAGATTGCCCTTGCCCTAGACACGTTTGACACCATAGGGATAGACATTGTCAACCACTCTGTCAACGACATTCTGACTTGCGGGGCTACTCCTCTTTTCTTCTTAGACTATATTGCTATGGGGAGCCTTGATTCCGAAATAGTCAAGGGAATTGTCTACGGCTTGTCTAAAGCCTGTCAAGACGTTGGCTGTGCTCTGATTGGCGGCGAAACAGCTATGATGCCCGGGCTTTACGCTGGAGCCGATTTTGACCTCGTTGGCTGCATTGTCGGCGCAGTGGAAAAGACAGATATTATTACCGGCCAAACTATTGCACCCGGCGACGTCATCCTCGGTCTGCCCTCAAATGGGTTGCACACCAATGGTTATTCACTGGCACGGAAAGTACTCGGTGAGAGCAAGGGTGATCTTAGCCAACATTATGTTGAGCTTGGAAAAACTCTTGGCGAAGCACTCTTGGCACCACACCGTTCCTATCTCAAGGAACTTAAGCCTTTTCTGCCTTTTATTAAGGGACTCTCTCACATCACTGGTGGCGGCTTTTCGGGCAACGTGCCTCGCATACTGCCGCCGAATGTTACGGCACGCTTCGACACCAAGGCTTGGGAGGTTCCTCCTCTATTTCGTCTTATCCAAATTAAGGGGGGAATCCCGCGAGATGAAATGTACCAGGTTTTTAATATGGGAATCGGAATGGTAGTGGTCGCCGCCCCAGATGATGCCTGCCGAATTAAAGAACGGCTTCCAGAATCAGTGGTTATCGGTGAGATCACGAGGCAGCAAGGAGCGGATCGGATAATCCTTGACTGGTGATATTACCACCGCGAAAATATTTTCAGCGCCACCCATCGAACACAAATATTTTACAATATGAGGAGACCCCTATGCGTGCTATTGTCAGCGTCTCAAATAAAAATGGTGTTACCGATTTTGCCAGTGGCTTAATCAAGCTTGGTTGGGATATTTTCTCTACGGGCGGCACCAAAAAAGCTCTTGTTGAGGCAGGTCTTCCTGTTCGAAGCATTTCGGATATTACCGGCTTCCCTGAAATACTGGATGGGCGCGTTAAGACATTGCACCCCATGGTACACGGCGGCCTCCTCGCCCGGCGCGACTTGCCGTCACACATGGCAGAACTCGAGAAAAACGGGATCACCCCCATTGACATGGTTGTGGTCAACCTCTATCCATTTGTCCAGACTGTGTCTAAGCCTAACGTGAGTCTGCCCATCGCGCTTGAGAACATAGACATCGGCGGACCAACCATGATTCGAGCAGCGGCTAAAAACTTCCCTGCCGTATTGGTAGTGGTAGACCCAGCCGACTATGAGTCAGTGTTGGCGAAGATTGCCGCTGGTACTATAGAGCCAGCCGAACGTAAAAGGCTCGCCCGCAAAGCCTTTCAACATGTGGCCGCCTATGACACAGCTATCGCCCAGTATCTCCGCCAAGACGAAGGTGGATTCCCCGAAGAACTTACCATTTCTCTTTCAAAGCGCTATGACCTGCGCTATGGCGAAAATCCGCATCAGAGAGCGGCTTTTTATGCCGAGCAGAGTGTCATCCCTCAAAACCAAGGCATAACTTGGGCTAAACAGTTATGGGGGAAAGAGCTGTCATACAACAATATCTTAGATGCTTCTGCTGCATGGGCTACGGCGAGTGACTTCCCAGATCCCACCGTCGCGATCATTAAACACAACAACCCCTGCGGTTTGTCAAGTCATCCTGACATCGATGAGGCTTACCGGCGTGCTTTCAACGGCGACCCGGTTTCGGCTTACGGCGGCATCGTGGCCTGCAACCGCCCCATCAGTCTTAAAATGGCCATGGAGATGGCTCCTACTTTCTATGAGATTGTCATCGCCACGGGCTACGAAGCAGATGCCTTAGACAAACTCAAAGAAAAAAAGAACCTCCGTATTATGCTAATGGAAACCTCGGCGTACGATGCGGCTTCGCCCAGGGAATTTATTGACTACCGACGTGTGCCAGGCGGAATGCTGGTGCAAGACGGTGATACGATAAACGAGGATAATCTTGCCCCACAATCCGTCACCCGGCGTGCCCCAACCATTGAGGAGATGGCTGATCTGAAATTTGCTTGGCGGGCGGTTAAGCATATCAAATCCAATGCCATTGTTATGGTAAAGGACAAAACCTTGCTAGGTATGGGAGCCGGTCAGCCAAACCGCGTCGTGAGTGTTTTCCTAGCCAAAGAAAAGGCTGGCGCCGGTTCCAAAGGCAGTGTTCTTGCCTCAGATGCCATGTTCCCATTCCCTGATAGCGTAGAGCAGGCAGCCGAGGCTGGTGTAACCGCCATTATCCAACCCGGCGGCAGTGTGCGCGATGAGGAATCTATAAAAGCTGCCGACAAATACGGCATCGCCATGGTGTTCACGGGTATCAGGCATTTCCTGCACTAGGCGTGGCGCCTAATTAAAAACCTCAAGTGGTTGAAAGGTGCGGTTTGTGGTACAATCTAGCTTTCTCCTCCCCCTCCCTAAGGGGGAGGAGTGTTTTAACAGATGGATATTATCGCTAAAACCGTAGACAACGCCGTAGACAAGCTGTCCATAACAGATAGGCGCCTTTCTGTGTCCATGCCCTGTCATGGCCGCCGGCGCACATCGAGTGGTATAAAGCCTTTGGTCGCCGACAGGTTCAACGCCAGATGATTTAGCTAGGCTTATAGCCAGTACAATTTAGCTGTCTGGAAACTAATAAACTTTTTATCGGGGTGAACATTATGTCTAACGCTGTGATTGTAATCGACATGCTGAGGGGGTTTCTTGAGGAAGGGTGCCCTCTTTATTCCGGAACTGCCGCGCGCTCAATCATTCCCAATATCGCAGAACTCCTCACCGAGGAGCAACAGAAGGGCTCTGCCATCTTCTTCGTCGCCGATTGCCATCGCCCAGACGACCCGGAGTTTGATATCTTTCCCCCACACTGCGTCGCAGGCACAGCTGAGGCTGAGATCATTCCGGAGCTACGCCGGTTTGCCACAAGCCCCGCCATCACCAAGCGGCGGTATTCCGCTTTTTTCGAAACCACCCTAGAAACCATCCTCAAAAAGCTTAGCCCCGAGAAGCTTATCATTTGCGGGGTATGCACCGACATCTGCGTAATGCATACCGTAGCTGATGCGCGTAACCGAGATTACCAAGTTGAGGTGCCGATTGACTGTGTGGCATCATTTGATAAAGAGGCTCACCGCTGGGCACTTAAACACATGGAGAAAGTACTGGGAGCCAAGCTTATACACGAGGAGTAGATATGGCACATTTCGAACCATCAGCCGAAATCATCGCTGGGCGCACAGCCGACATTTATTTGCAGCGCACCCTTCATATCCTTGAGCGTGAAGGCCTCAACCCTATGACTGCTATGGAGTTCTTCCCGGCTCGTGCCGGCATCTTCTGCGGCATCGAAGAGGTCAAAGCCACTTTGTCCAAGGTGCTGTCCATTGGTTCCGCCGAGGCCTGGGCACTCCCAGAAGGCGAGCGCATGGAAAGAAAAGAGGTTGTACTCCGCATAACTGCCCCCTACCGTAGCTACGGCCTTTATGAAACCGCCCTCTGCGGCATGCTCGCCCACCAAAGTGGCTGGGCTACCGCCGCACGCGAGTGCGTAGAGGCAGCAGGTAAAATCCCCGTTGTCAGCTTTGGCGCTCGGCACGTCCACCCCTCAGTGGCCGCAGTTATGGACTACGCAGCTGTAGTTGGCGGCTGTCGAGGCTGTTCTACGATTAAGGGCGCGGAACTTTCCGGGCTGGCGCCGTCCGGCACCATGCCGCATGCCCTTGTACTAACTATGGGTGACACTGTACGAGCAACAGAAGCTTTCGACAAGCATACCCCGTCTGATGTTACACGCATATCCCTAGTGGATACTTTCCGCGACGAGGCCGAGGAAGCACTCAGGGTAGCTCGTGCCCTAAGAGAGCGTCTGGCTATGGTCAGACTGGACACCCCGCGTGAGCGAGGCGGTGTTACCCCCGATCTAGTACGTGAAGTAAGATGCCGCCTAGATCTGGCTGGTTTTTCACACGTCGGTATATTCGTGAGCGGCGGTTTTACCGCTGAGCGCATACGGCAATTTACGGCAGAAAACGTACCAGTAAACGGTTTTGGAGTTGGCAGCTCTATCTCCGGGGCACCGCCCATCGACTTTACTGCCGATATTCGCGAACTTGATGGGCGGGCTGTGGCTAAACGAGGGCGTCTGCCAGGCATCACATCGAACCCGCGCCTAAAGCGCCTCATGTAGCTCTAGACATCTTGTCTAATGTATATTACATAATATTCGAAGGAGTCTAAAGTTAATGTCTATAGAAGAAAAGAGTTTGAAAGATCTTGAGGCCGAGTACATCCGTGCCAAACGCGAGCAACAAGCACATGGCGAGGCCGGCCGCTGGGGGAAATGCCCTCGGTGTCAAGGCACCGGCAAGTCTACCTGCCCATCCTGTAAGGGGCTCGGACGCAATATGGCCTCCACTAACCGCAACGAAACCTGCCCGACCTGTCAAGGCACAGCTAAAGCGCATTGCCCGCAGCCCGGCTGCCAAGGCGGTTGGGTTAAGGCCTAGCCCTCTTAAACTCCAACTTCAAGGCGCGCTTGGTTTTGGCCGTTACTTTCACTCGGTCATCAATACGGTAGCCAACAAGCCAAATAATCTGCTGCGGCGAGGTTACCAGCGGGATATGCCCACGCAGGCGCCGCGGTATTTTTTCGGCAATCATAAACTCGCCGAGTTTCTTTTCCTGCGTTAGCCCTAAAGGCACAAAGCGGTCACCTCGCCGCCAAGCACGCACAACAATTTCCTGCCCCGAGACATCCATATCAAAATGGGCTGTGAGCCCATCTCTTTCCTGAGGCATATATCCCCGAACAAGACTGGCTTCCACCTGCCAACCTGGTAGCTGCGTTATACCGGGGATACTCAGGGGATGTTCACCGAGAATGGCGAGGTCGGGGGAGGGCGATAAATCATCCATGCGCCCCAGCCAATAACAATCATAGTCTGCCATAAAAACCACCCCACGAGGCAGGGTTATGTGCCGCCCAACAGCCAAGTCAATATTTGACATAATATCATCTATATGGCGCATCTCAATGTCCTTGAGCCCGCCTTGAAAGCGTCGCAGTGCATTTCTTAACAAGTGCCTTTGCAGGGCTGAGGGTAGCTCAAGCAGCCTTGTTTTGTCTAAGGCAATAGCGTTCCCCGCTACTCGCCCGACATTTTCCCATGCCTTGGCAGCCTCGGCTTCCATGTAGTTCATGTCGTTATCAGCCGTAGCTGCCAGACGCAAGAGTGCTTCTTCAATGCCGGGGTTATACTCCCTGAGTCGAGGCAAAAGCTCAAGCCTTATGCGGTTGCGAAGCGGCACAGACGAAAGGTTGGTGATATCCAGCCTAGGTTCAAGACCTGCAATGCAGCAGTAATCCTCCGTTTCGGCGCGTCTTACCTCCAGCAATGGGCGCGCTATGACACATTGCCCATCGTCCTGTGTCCAATGTGTCAATGGTTTAAGGCCCACAAGCCCCTTTAGCCCTGTTCCCCTAATGATGTGAAGAAGAATTGTTTCCACATGGTCATTAAGCGTGTGACCTGTGAGGATGTGGGATGCCCCCACCTCCCTAGCGCATCTAGCCAGAAAATGATAGCGCACCTCACGAGCAGCCTCTTCTACGCCAAGCCCTTTTGCTTGGCGGTACTCCTGAACATCAGCCCTTTCCATCGTAACCGGCAATCCCAACCCCTCTGCCAACTGCGTTACATAAGCCGCATCTGCTGCGGAATCATCGCGTATTCCGTGGTCAAGGTGTGCCACATACAATTCGAGCGAGAGTTCGTCCCTAAGCTTGGCTAAAACGTGCAATAAACAAACTGAGTCCGCTCCCCCAGAAACAGCCACGATCAGCCTCATCCCTATTAGGTTGTGACGCTGTATAAACGAGTTGACTTTCTTCGTAATAGGATTCGTCATGTGGTTATTTTAACACGACTGAATGGCAGACGAGGCATGGATAAACTCCGAGTCACGCTCTCCACGCTAGCTGAAAGTTCTGCTTTCTAGCTTGATTCGGCTACAGTCAGTGTTTAAACTCAATATAAGCAGACTGAAAACAACACCGATAGCCACCCAAATCCTAGGCAGTTGCTAAAACAAGACGAGTGCGGTGAATGTCAATGGGGCTGTCCAGCCCCAAGGCGCGCACTACTTGCTCCGGGCGACCCGTACCAGCGGCATCGCTCTTGAGTCTCATGTCTAGGGTAGCAACGCCACCCATATAGGAAATATACTTTATGCCTGCAATCAAAGGGCGAAGATCGTAACTCCTCACACCAGTGTCGCGTCGATGCTGCCATGGTAGGCTGCGGCACTCAAGAAGTGAGAGTATCGCTTGGCCTAAGCCGGGCTCATCCGGCGCATTAACTTTAACTAGATAATCGGCAAAGCGTAATTGCGCCTGAAGGGCAGGCAAGTGCAACCCCACGGGTGCAACCTGCATGATATCCAACCCCAGCGGAAGCTCAGAACGAAGTTTAGCAGTAAACGCTACGGCAGTAAGGGGCTGGACAATATAGACATCCATGAGCTCAGCCTCGCTTGTCACCCCAAGCTGCAATGGAGCCGCTAGTGAAAACTTTGGGTGAGGATTAAAACCATCGCTGTAAGCTATGGCAATACCTGCCCGACGAAAGGCACGATGCCACACCCGCGTGAGGTCAAGGTGCGAGATGAACTTAAGCGGCGCCCCACGCCCAAACCTAATTCTGAGACGGTTCATTGGCTTTCTTTTTAGGAGCAGGCGCAGCCTTCTCTTTAGTTATCAACACTTCTTCAATCTTCAAGCCTTTCATCTTGGTAACCACCATTTTGAGGTTACCATGCATTATTTGCTGGCCTCGCTTGGGAAACCGCCCTAATAGGTGCAATATAAAACCGGCAATAGTTTCGTAGTCACCCTCTGGCAACTCAAGGTTAAGTTCTTCTTTGATCTCACCGATACGCATACTGCCATCTACCTGAAAGGTGTTCTCATTGATTGATTCAAATTCTTTCTCGGCGGCTGCGAACTCATCTCCCACCGGCCCCACAACTTCCTCCATGAGACGACTGAGACTTACCACCCCAGCCGTTCCGCCATATTCATCTACAACCACACTCATGCGGAAGTTCTTATCTCGCATCTCCTGAAACAAATCACTGATGCGCTTGTTGTCCGGTGCAAAATAGGCAGGGCGGATTAGATCGTCAATACTCGCCTTGGGCGAAAGCCCCTCTTTGGCTACAGACATCAAAATATCCTTGATGGAGATGATGCCAATCACATTATCCATATTATCTTCATATACTGGAAAACGCGAAACGGGATTATTGGCATAGACAGCAAGTACATCTGCCAAAGTTGCTTCTTTTGGAACACTGATAACCTCGGGGCGCGGTACGATGATATCTTTTACCGGTCGATCGCCAAAATCAAAGACATTGCTCAAGAGTTCGGCCTCAGCCTCTTCCACCGTACCAGCCCGATGGCCAGCTGCAATCATGCTTTCAATATCCTCTGGACGCACAAACGCCCCAGGCTGAGGGTTGCTGCCCAGAACGCGGGTAAAGAGATTGGCCACCCAACCCAATACTGTGACCACAGGCGCAAAAAGCCATGACATGAATTTAATCGGCCGTCCCAGAGACAATGACAGGCGCTCGCGATGATGCACAGCAATGGTCTTGGGGGTAGCTTCGCTGAAAACCAACAGGGTTACGGAAAGAATAATGGTTGCCAACACCACCCCTTGCCCCTCGCCCAAAAGTGAAACAGCCAGTACTGTACCGATGGACACCGCAGCCGTGCTCATCAGATTTTGGCCGGTAAGGAGTGTAGACAACAACCTCTCCGGCTTCTCGAGCAGCTTGGCCACAATCTTAGCTCCCTTGACATTTTCATCTACCATGGTCTGCAGGCGGTATCTCTCCAGTGAGATAAAAGCTGTTTCTGCGATATTAAAAAATGCACAGGCAATAACGCAACCGATTAAGAGGGAAAGATAAAGATAGAAAGTCGCCGCGGGCATTTGAAAATCACCTCGTTTGTTATGGAAGCTATTATTCACCCATATTAACACCGGCCGTAGACAGTGTCAAAGCTTTAGTGTTTTCAATCTGTTATAATGCCCTTATGAGAGTGCTTGGCATTGAGAGTTCCTGTGATGAAACCGCCTGTGCCGTAGTGGAAGACGGACAGAGCCTTTTGTCCAATGATGTTGCTTCTCAGATAGAAATCCACGCCCGCTACGGCGGAGTGGTACCAGAGGTGGCCTCTCGCCAGCACCTCTTGGCTATCATCCCAACCATCCGTCAGACTATGGACAAAGCCTTGACAGATTGGCAAGACTTAGATGCCGTGGCCGTCACTCGCGGGCCAGGCCTTGCCGGTTCGCTATTGGTGGGGGTAAGTGTAGCTAAGGCCATCGCTTTGGCATGGGAGAAACCCCTCGTTGGTATTAACCATCTTGAGGCCCACATATACGCCAACTGGCTGAGTGCCACCAAACCCGAGTTCCCATTATTATGCCTAATTGTTTCTGGCGGCCACACCGACCTTATCCTAATGCGAAACCACGGCAGCTACATCCCCTTAGGCCACACGCGCGATGATGCCGCGGGTGAAGCCTTTGATAAAGCAGCCCGGATTTTAGGATTGGGTTACCCCGGTGGTCCCGCCATCGATCGAGCAGCGCGTGAAGGCACCCCAACTCTTTCATTACCACACGCCTGGCTTCCTGGTAACTACGACTTCTCTTTCAGCGGGCTGAAGACCGCCATTTATCGCCTCGCTGAGGAAGGCGGCATCACAAACATAAACGATGCCGCTGCAAGCTTTCAGGAGGCTGTGGTTAGAGTACTGGTAGGGAAGACGTTAGCCGCCGCACAGGAACACCGGGTGCGCCAGATACTCATTTCCGGAGGCGTAGCCGCCAACCACTGCCTGCGCACACATCTAATGCAAGAATCACCGTTGCCCGTCCTGATGCCGCCACCTGCACTCTGCACCGACAACGCCGCCATGGTCGCAGCCTGTGGTTATTTCCGCTTCCGCCAAGGTGCCATAGACAGCCTCGACATGGATGTCATCCCTGATTTAGAGCTGATACGTTAATTAAACAAGAGATAACAAAAGATTTTTTGGCGTCTTACGCTTAGTTTTCTTATCCCCTTTCTCTCCAATTGCTCTCTTTCGCTTTCTGTTTTCTTGATGGCCTAGACGCCTTAGGTTATCATGAATTAGCAGTCTCGCCATGAGATTGCTAATCATTTTAACTTAGTAAATAAAAAGAAGGAGGAAAATTAGAGGCATGGCAACTACGATTCAGCCTCTGGCTGACCGCATTTTGGTCAAACCGCTGGCGAAAGAAGAGGTAACACGCGGAGGCATTGTGCTACCCGACACCGTCAAGGAAAAGCCCCAAGAGGGCGCGGTCATCGCCGTGGGCTCCGGGAAGCGCACCGACAAGGGTGATGTTATCGCTATGGATGTCAAGGTGGGCGACATCGTGCTCTACGCCAAATACGGCGGCACCGAGATCAAGCTTGAAGGCGAAGAATATATGATCTTGCGCGAGAGCGATGTATTAGCCAAGAGAGTAAAATAACCAAAAGCGTATTTCGAAAAATAATTCAAGGAGAAAAATAAATGGCAAAACAGGTCATATTCGGCGAGGATGTCCGCCGCTCCCTGAAGAAGGGCGTGGATGTCTTAGCCAACGCAGTCAAGGTAACCTTAGGCCCTAAAGGCCATCCGGTAGCTTTGGATAAGAAATGGGGGGCACCCAGCATCGTCGATGACGGCGTAACCATCGCCAAAGAGATTGAGCTTCCAGAGCCCTTTGAGAACATGGGGGTACAGCTTGTAAAAGAAGCTGCCTCTAAGACTAACGATGCCGCAGGCGACGGAACTACCACCTCCACGATAATCGCTTGGGCTATCATCACCGAGGGCTTCAAAAATATCGCTGCTGGGGCGGAACCTATCGCTCTCAAGCATGGCCTCGAGAAAGCCACTCGTGCTGTTGTGGATGAACTAAAAAATGCCTCTACCCCCGTTAAAGGCAAGGAACAAATCATCCAAGTGGCAACCATCACCGCAAAAGACACCGAGATCGGGAACCTCATCGCCGATGTGATGGAAAAGGTAGGCAAAGATGGTGTCATCACCATTGAAGAGTCGAAAGGCACCAAGTTCGAAACAGACTATGTCGAGGGTATGCAATTCGACCGTGGGTATACCAGCGCCTACTTCGTAACAGACACCGCCCGCATGGAGGCTAACGTCGAAGACCCCCTAATTCTTATCACCGACAAGAAGATTTCCTCAATTCAAGAGATACTGCCGTCACTCGAACGTATCCTTCAGGTAACAAAGAATCTGCTCATCATCGCCGATGATGTAGAGGGCGAAGCCTTGGCCACCCTGGTAGTCAATAAGCTACGCGGTACTTTGAATGTGGTTGCAGTGAAGGCTCCCGGTTTCGGTGATCGCCGCAAAGCCATGCTGGAAGACATCGCTATCCTCACCGGCGGGAAGGTTATCTCCGAGGACATTGGGCGTAAACTTGACTCCATCACCGTCGAGGATCTTGGCAAGGCTCGACGCGTAGAGGTCAACAAAGACAAGACCACTGTAATTGAAGGCAAGGGTAACTCAGAGGCAATTAAAGATCGCATCAAACAACTCAAAGCTCAAATCGAGGAGACTGAGTCCGACTTTGACCGCGAGAAACTCCAGGAGCGCATGGCGCGTCTTGCTGGCGGTGTGGCCGTAATAAAAGTTGGTGCCGCTACCGAAACCGAAATGAAAGAAAAGAAACATCGCGTGGAGGATGCTTTAGCAGCCACCCGCGCTGCCGTCGAGGAAGGCATTCTGCCCGGCGGTGGAATTGGCCTTATGAACTCGCTCCCTGCCCTTGACAAATTGGATGTACGCGGCGACGAGGCCACCGGCGTTAACATTATCCGCAAGGCTGTAGAAGAACCCATCCGTTGGATTGCCAACAACGCTGGTAAGGATGGTGCTGTAATTGTAAACACCGTAAGAAACAGCAAGAAAGGCATCGGCTACAACGCTGAAACCGACGAATACGGCAATATGGTGGATATGGGCATCATTGATCCTACCAAAGTTGTTAGGTCTGCCTTGGTCAACGCTTCCTCTATCGGAGGCATGGTTCTCATTACCGAATCGCTGGTGGCTGACATCCCCGAGAAAGAAAAGGCGCCTCCCATGCCCGCCGGCGGCGGTATGGGCGACATGTACTAGTCCATAGACAAGTCCTGGACAGCCTAGACAAAAATGACACCCCTTTTTATAGGGGTGTCATTTTTGTTCAATAGCTTGGTCGTGCCAACAAAGTGCCAGTTCACAAAACCATTGAGTTTAAAACAACTATGCCGGTATGGTTTTATCTAACAATGCGCCCCGGGCTTGCTATACCGAATACTCACTGATGCAAGCATACCGCTGTACACTTGAAACAAACTAGCAGCTCGTTGGTTCGTAAAACTGCACCATCAGCCACTATCAGAACCTTCCTTGGCTCAGAACAGCCTCCCCGCTAACTCTTTTTGCGCCCATTGCGATGGCAACCGGGGAAATGGTTTGACTTGTAGCCAATGAATCAGGGATCGCCTCAAGATAGCTTCTTTCCAAAGTGATCGTATTTACATAACTACGCACAGGAGAGATCTATGCACCCAAGACATTCCGTAGTCCAGCCAATTCCTTAACAGGCCCTACAACAGCGAGACGGAAGTGCTCCGGCCTGACAAGCTCGTTGGCAAGTTGTCTAATGCTATCTACTGTCACAGCCTCAATCATCGCTGTCACCTCGTCAACGGTTGGTATCTCTCCCTTGATCATCTCTTGGGCGCCATGCCAACTGGCTACACTGCGAGAGTCTTCCAACCGGAGGAGGAGTCTCCCCTTGGTTAACTCTTTGACCTTGGTAAGTTCAACATCCGGGACAGCCTCGTCGCGTAGTCGTGCAAGCTCCCCGGCTATAGCCTCCAGCGCGAGTACCAGTTTCGATGTGTCCACCCCGGCATAGATGGTAAGAGTTCCGGTGTCTGATAAATATTCCGTATAACTGTTTATGCTGTAAGCTAGACCTAACTCATCACGCACCCGAGTAAAAAGACGACAGCTCATGCCTCCGCCAAGAATGACATTCATGATGTCTAGGGTATAACGGCGCGGATCAAAGACCGAAAGCCCCGGCATGGAAAGGCAGAAGTGCGTCTGTTCGATATCACGCCTTTCCACTTTGAGACGACGACCGGGTTTGTCTACATATGGCTGGTATCCTTTTGCTCTACATGGGGCTACCCAACCTCCCAACCGCTGTTTTACTGCAGCAACAGCCTGCTTATGCTCCACATTACCCGCAATGGAAACCACGGTACGGGCAGGATGGTAGCACCGCGTCATGTAAGACACCAGCGCAGCGCGCGTGAGGCCGGTTACTGACCTCTTCGTGCCCGCAATGTCCCGTCCCAAGGGATGACCGCGCCACATAAGCGCATCAATTAGTAGCCCCACTCGAGACGAGGGGGCATCGTAGCTCATATTAATCTCCTCAATAATAACAGCACGCTCTTTCTCCATGTCGCTGGGGTCAAAGCGTGAGACACGCAGCATATCGCACAATACGTCTAGCCCGCGCTTAAAATGCGGCTGGGGCACCTTACACCAGTAAACAGTTGTTTCACGATCAGTCGCAGCATTCAGAGTGCCGCCTACACCTTCTATCTCGGCAGAAATATCACAAGACGATGGCCGCTTTTCCGTGCCGCGGAAAAGCATGTGCTCCACAAAATGCGAAACCCCGCCCAAGGCATCTGTTTCGTAGCGTGAACCCGCCCCAACAAAGATGCAAATGGATGCCGAGCGCGTGTGGGGCATGTGCTCTGTAATAACACGCAGTCCGTTGTCTAAGGTTGTTTTCTGATACATATTTTTACCTCTTGGCAGAATGGGGGTTTCGACAAAGTTTGCAACACCGCCTCATTTTGTCACCCTAGAAGCGGGCTGTCAACGAAATGGCACTCGGCTTGGGCAGACAGGAACTACACGTACAGTCAAAGTGTTAAGGCTATAGGCAAGCGATATTTTCCAGCCTAAGGAGACGACGCTTTGTTCCCAGTCCTCCGCTGAAACCACCAAGCCCCCCGCTTGAGGTTAGTACCCTATGACAAGGGATGACAATTGGCAATGGGTTTTTCCCAAGTGCTTGGCCGACCGCACGGCAGGCCTTCGGGTTACCAACGCGGCCAGCAACCCAAGCATAACTTCGACTCTCTCCGTAGGGTATCCCCTGCGCCGCAAACCAAACCATGCGCCTGAATTGAGTAGCCGCCATCAAATCAAGAGTCTCTGAAAAAGTCACTCGCTTGCCGGCAAGATATTCACGAAGCTTCTTTTCAAGTTCAGGGAAACAGGTCGCTTGCCGCCGCTTTTTATCAACCGCCCCAAGGGCAGTCAGGGCGCCATCGGCGGTAGGGCAGGGCAGAACCAAAGACACCAAGCCACGGGGGGAACGAGTAACACCCATCCAGCCCCAGTCCGTATCAAATATGGAATATTCCAATTCTTTGCTTTGGCGGCTTGTCATCTTCTCCCGCTTGGGTTCTCTTTGCCTCGTGCGAACTTTTATTGGAATTACTATTAAGTCATGGTTCCGTTAGAACCAGCCCATTGATTCCAATCAAAGCTAATCAAGCAAGCTAGCCCCGTCTTACCGAGTGCTGATATGTAAGAAATAATGTTCAACAGACACATTGCTTCGGTAACACTGTTAGCCGCTAATTAAGATGCATCGGCACAAACGAAACCGAGGACAAGCCCAACGAGCTTGCCTTTATCTATCCCTGAGGCATGAGATATGATTAGCTAATACAAGAGATTAGGCTAGATTGTTCTGGCGATTACGGCCATTGATGCCGTTCATGATCGGCTCATTGACATAAATATCACCGTTCCTGATCTTCAAATTGAAACCGCAATCAGGGTTGGTGCATACCCAAGCTTTGTACTTGATGGACGACCCTTGACTACCAAAGTCAGATAGCGGGACAAGCTCTCCACCTCGGCATTTAAGACACTTGGGAAATCCAGACTGTTCCACGGGGCCACCTCCCAGCCATTTCTTTATATTTTTACCAATACGACCATGAATCTATGAGCAACTCATAGAGTAGCCAGTATACATCAACTGTAGTATGGTTACAACAGGACTATGCAGAAAATATTCCCTCGGGCGTTATCTTTTCGCAACCTCATCACGAAACTTATACAAACATCTTTTCCCATTGCCGCATAGTCATACCTTCAAGTGTCTAGTCCTGCCCCCGGACAGATAAGTTCCGCTCTATAAAGACGTGTATAGACTGCACCCGCAGGGTTGAGAGTGCTTTTCATCAGAGTTAGTTCCAAAACACCAACCGGAAGACTGACCGCGTCCAAACGACTCAGAGCCTCTCCTAGCCCTCGGCGAGCAGCAGGAGTAGCCTCGCTCTGTACGCGAGCAATGGTGAGGTGCGGCTTGAAAGGGCGGCTCTCGGGTTGATATCCCACGACACATAAGTTCGCTTCAAGTTGTCGATGCAGCTCTGTTAGGGCAGCCAGCTCGCCTGTTAATCCCATCCATAACGTCTGTGGATGCAAGATGCTGGGGAACGCCCCAAGTCGTGAGGTTTCCAGTTGCAAAGGAGCAAAGCGCATGCTTATCCGAGCGATGACACCTTTTACAATCTCTATCTGCGCTAGGCTCAGTTCGCCCAAAAAGCAGAGTGTGAGATGAATTCCTTCCGGCTCAACCCATTTTACTGGACAGGCAGTAGCCCGTTTAAGTGATGTCTGAAGCTGAGCAAGCTTAACCTTGACCAGATCAGAAAGTTCTATGGCAACAAAAGTTCGCACCCCACTCATTGTGTATCCGTATCCAGGCTAAACAAACCTCGGGCATTTTCGCTCGTAATAGCAACCTGTTCTGACTCTGTAAGGCCTGAGGCACGGATTTCTGCCAAAGCCCGTGCGGGAGACATTAAAGGATAATCTGAGCCGAATAAAACATGCTCCGCGCCCATAGTGTCCACCACCTGTCTATAGACAATTGGGTCATAAAGGTAGGATGAGGCTGCGGTATCAAAATAAATATTATTGAGTGCTTTCCTAACCTCTGGCATAGCAGCATAGAATGGGAGTCCCCCACCCCAGTGCGCCAAGATAATTTTAAGCATAGGATAGCGTAAGACAAAAGGATAGAGGACTTCCGGCGTAAGCACCCCTTTCCCCGGATAGCAGTGCCCCACCGGCTCTGAGGCATGGCTTAGCCACACGAGTTTATGTTCAATAAGAAAAGCGGCAACTTCCGAAAGTATGCCGGAAGCTAAGTCGAAACCCTGTATATCGGCACGCATCTCTCCCACCCCTTTGACACCACCTTGGACACAGCGTTCCAACTCTTTCATAGCCGCATCGCCCGCCCTCGGCTGAATCGATGCAAGCCCCACCAATCTATGAGGATAACGTGCTAGGCACTCCAAGAGATAGTCATTGTTCTCCGCGCACAATTCTTGGCTTGTCCAGCCAATTCCGGCAATCACTGATACATCTATCTCGCAGTAATCCATGCTAACCAGTAGTTCCCGCACAGTAACAAGTTGTGCTTTTGGATTGCTGTAAAGTAAGGCAAAGCATGGATCACGGCGGACATACTCCTCTCGATGGCTCACGACGCGAGGTGAAAAAACATGGGTATGAGTATCAATAACCATGTCCGGATTATAACAGAAGGTTGAAACGGAAAAAATCAACGCCCGAAAATAAATAGAGGGAGCTTCCCACTCCCTCTATAGTCATTCACCAAAAATAGCTGGGTTACTTTTTCTCAGGTTTCTCTGCTTTGGCAGCCTCCGCCGAGGCCTTACCAGCTTCAGCAGCTTCTGCCTCAGCGACAGCCACCTTATCCTCGGCGATAGCGCTGACTTTCACGATTAGCTGCTCCATAGCAGCCATAATGGCCACGCCAGGTTTTGTTTTAATATCACTCACGTACAAGGCTTGGTTAGCTCCCACCAGCGGCGAGATATCTACCTCTATTTGCGGAGGCAACTCGCCGGGAAGGCTTTCAACCTCAACCTCGTTCATGAGCTGTTCGATAATGCTGTTCTTTAGTTTGGCAGCAGGAGCATCGCCCACCAATACCACGGGCACAGCCACGCGTATCTTGCGCTTCTCATTAACTTGGTAAAAATCGACATGAATAAGTTCGCCGCTCAGGGCATCGCGCTGAATCTCGCGAATGAACACATTGCGCGCTTCTCTTTCGCCATCTAATTTAAGGCCCATTAGGCGAGTCGTGCCTTTTTGAGCAATGGCCCGCCTGAGATCGATGGTTTGACACTGTACAGCGACCGACTCCAACCCTTGGCCAAAAAGGTGAGCCGGGGTGATGCCTTCTCGGCGCAGAAAACGAGTCTTTTTCCCACTTGTGGTACGAGTGGTTACCTTAAGTAATTTATCTGTCATTTATCCCTAATTCCTCCTAGATTACTGCGGCAGATAATAAGATGCACCTAAACCGCGGACACAACAATTTGTCATGATATCATATTTGTCTAATGTTTCAAAGCGGCGGTACACAATCATTTCCGCTATTTTGCAAGTTGTACACCCTCTCATCCTACACCAATCCCCAATCAGAATAACCTTGTCTAATACACGCCAAATACTCGGGTGAGGGTTTTGTTTCCGCAACTTGCCGCGGGCGAACGAAAGTCACTGCCTCTATCGGCCTACCCATATCTGGATAGACAGTGATAGTAACATGCGTGTACTCAACTGGGTACCCCTCGTGTTTATCCAGCTTGGCTAGTTCCTGTTCGGTAATCTCGTACACACCACCCAAAACCTTATCTCCTCGAGAAGCCTGGAGGCTAGCTGTGCCACCACGCCAGACGCGCGAGTAGCCGCCAAAGGTTAGTCGGTGGTTAGGAAGTGTTGCCGCAAAGCGCGCTTTGGCTTCCGGCGCCCGTTCGGCCATCTGGGTACGATTCAGATTGGAAGCATAGGCAAAATAGTACATTCGTCCCACCGCTGTTATAGTAGCCGCCCAACAACTCTGCGTCAACCAGCCATTCTCATCTTAGTTATCGGTATAAATCAAAAATAGTTGGTAAATATTTCATTAAATCCAGCTTGTGCCTATTGACATTTCAATCACGAATGGTCTATTCTAGCTAACAAATCCAAATAAGGAGGTTTTCCATGCCTATCGTTCAGGGTTATTGTGTCAAGTGCCGCACCAAGAGGGACATGAAGGCTCCCAAGTCCATCACCATGAAGAATGGTCGCCCCGCTACCCAAGGCACGTGCCCAACCTGCGGCACCAAGATGTTCAAAATCGGCAAAGCATAGCACCTATTCCCAGTCTCGGCACCAAAGGCTGGACAGCTTGTCCAGCCTTTACATTTGTCCTCACCGTAGTCAGTTGACAACATAAGTTGATACCCTTATATTTCAAGGCGAGGGAACAGATGAAAACCTACGGCGAGCCGGTGGTAATCAAGCAATTACCCAGACTCAACGAATATGGCTCCGACGATTTATTTATCTGCTGCGCCAGTTTCGAGGAAAGATGTATCAGCGGCATCGTTAAACTCGCCTCAAGCTTCCGCGCCCGATATAGTATCATCTTCGCTATTGAAGATACTTTTTACTCTCGGGAGGTAAACGCTCAGCTTGCCAAGATGCAAACTGAACTCTCCCATCACACCGGAGAGGGACTATACGTCATCCGTTGCCAGCGTGACAATCCAACCGATGCCATTGGACAGGTAAAGAATATATGGCAACGTATTCGCCCCAAGGATCCAGACGATCCCTTTATAACCATTGACATCTCCGGTTTCACCAAGATCTACATTCTTCAGCTTTTACACTTCCTTGTCGCCGAACAGAATCTGGGCATACCGCGTATCATCCATACAACCCAGGAGTACGCACCTGCTCGCCTCACCCGCGGTGTAGAACAGATTACTACCGTGCCAAACTTCTTCGGCTCCATTTCATTCGAAAAGCAGACCTTATTACTGCTCATGTTGGGTTTTGAACCCGAGCGCTGCCTGAGTGTCTGGAAACATTTCAACCCGGTGCGCACCATCGCACTCATCTCTAACCCACCGCGTGATGGGCAAACAGACTATTTAGCTTACGCCGAAAGTAGCAACGCTAGTCTTCTTTCCCAAGACAACGTTACGCGGCGAGATGTTCCGCCTGATGATCCATTCGGTGTACGTCAGGCACTTGAAACTATTTATTATGAGGTTCGCGACACTTACAACGTTGTCATCGGACCTTTCGGCACTAAACCTCAAACGGTTGGGGTATTCTTATTCTGCCTGGAGCACCCTAAGGTGCAGGTCGTCTATTCTTTCCCCAGCAACTATACCCATTCATATGCCCAACGTCAGCCCGGGCCAACACTGCTTCTGCCGCTTACCCCAACCGCAGTAGCAAGCCCCAGAACCACTGAGTAGACAACCAAGGCAATGCCCTGTGGCATATGCACATCAAGACAGCCGGTCGGTTGAAGAGCGTGTCTGAGTGCAGTACAATACAATGGAGCCGGGGTGGCGGAACTGGCAGACGCAGCGGACTTAAAATCCGCCGGAGAAATCCTTGTGGGTTCGA
Source organism: uncultured Dehalococcoidales bacterium (assembly GCA_964402105.1). Lineage (GTDB taxonomy): Bacteria > Chloroflexota > Dehalococcoidia > Dehalococcoidales > UBA1222 > WRNP01. The sequence continues at coordinate 543 of CAYOAR010000200.1, read as the reverse complement.
CCCCCTCCCCCGGCACCACCTCGCATGTGGTTGCTGGTCATTTCGAGGGATATTTTCTATCTTGGCAGTATCAAACCTTGAAGGGATATAAGCCAATGGATAAGTTTGCCATCCAACAACAGCTCGCGAAATATCAAAGGGCAAGAAGCGCCCTCCTTACTGTCGTAGCCCTCACCGGCATCAATCTACTGCTCTCTGCGCTTAACACTTCTTTTTACATGTTATTTTCTGCAAGCGCACCTCTGCTAATCTTTGAAATTAGCCACATCTTCGCAGAGGAGCTGCAGAACAACATACTGCTAGTAGCCGGGTTGGCTATGGCATGTATTATTGTTATCGTTTATTTCATTTGTTGGTTTTTCGCCAAGCGTTTCCGCGCTTTCATATTGGTGGCGCTAATCCTGTTCAGTATCGACAGCCTGATTCTTCTATTACTCATGTTGTGTGGTGGATTTGAGGTCATTTATTTGCTAGACATCGCCTTTCACGGCTGGATTTTGTTGTATTTGATAAACGGCACAATTGCCTGGGCAAAGCTACGCG
>CAYOAR010000199.1:0-7961 GCA_964402105.1 uncultured Dehalococcoidales bacterium | reverse complement strand
GGGCAGAGAAGAGAAGAATAACTACTATGTTGTGGCTGGCGGCAAAGAGCTTACGGTGCTTGCCGCAAGGCTTGCCGGCTCGTTTGCCTTTGACATCATCACCGAAGGCTTAAACCCCATGACGGCGATTCTTGTTGGGCTGGCCGTTTCGCCTGGGGCAGCCGAGGCCTACTACATCCCTCTTCAGCATGGTGGTCTAGAAGCAATGGGGCAGATCGGCCTTACCGAGGCGCGGAGGGTCTTGGGGCCAATCTTTGCAAACTGTGAGGTGGGCAAAACAACTCACAACGCAGCTTTTGCCATGACGGTGCTGCGAGAGCACGGTTTTGAAGTGAATGGCTTGATTTTTGATACTGCCCTGGCAGCGCATCTGCTGGGCGAAGCGTCACTCGAGCTAAAAGCGCTTGTATTGAGTAAGCTTGGGGTAGAACTGCCGGTCTTACCCATTGGCAGCGGGGCGAAAAAGGTTGCGGTTTCGGCACTTGCAGTTTCGGCGGCGGCGGAATACGGATGTGCCGCGGCAGACATGACGGCACGCTTGGCGCAGCTTCTTAGGGCAGATCTTCACAGCCAGAAGCTTTGGTCGCTCTTCAGTGAAATTGAGTTGCCGCTTGTGCCTATATTGACTGCCATGCAGGGGGCGGGTGTGCTTTTGGATTTAGCCACTCTCGGCGAGATGTCTGTCCGTTTAGGCACTCGCTTGGATGCTATCCAAGAAGAGATATATCGGCTTGTTGGGCACGAGTTTAATATTAATTCACCGCGTCAGCTGGGAGTAGTGCTTTTTGAGGAACTTCAATTAAAGACAGATAAAAAGCGCGGCGGTTACTCCACTGAGGCGGCGGTGCTCGAGTCTCTAAGAGCCAATCATCCTGTGATTGAATACCTCTTAGAGTATCGCCAGCTCACCAAGCTTAAGTCGACCTATATTGATGCCCTCCCGGCGCTCGTCAACCGCCGGACAGGGAGAGTGCATACCAGTTTTAACCAAACCCGCACCAGCACGGGAAGATTGTCATCATCAGAGCCGAATTTGCAGAATATTCCGGTGCGGGGCAATCTTGGGAGAGAGATTCGCCGCGCTTTTATTGCCCCGCCGGATGCAGTGCTCTTATCGGGTGATTATTCGCAGATTGACCTTCGGGTACTGGCGCACCTCTCGCAGGACCGCCTACTCATGGAGACTTTTTTAAAGGATGAGGATGTACACACGGCAACCGCCGCGCAGCTTTTTGATACGGCACCCGATCAGGTTAGCACCGACATGCGCCGGCTTGCCAAGACCGTCAATTTCGGGGTTATCTATGGTATGTCTGGTTATGGGCTGGAGCAAGCTACAGAGTTTTCGCGTCTTGAGGCAGAGCGCTTCATTGAGGAGTATTTCCGAAAGTACCCCGGTGTCCGGCAGTACCTTGAGCGTACGCGGGTGGAGGTGCGCGAGCAAGGCTACGTGCAGACGATACTAGGGCGTCGCCGCTATATACCAGAGATAAGCTCCCCGAACCGCATGGTGCGCGAGATGGGTGAGCGCATGGCTATCAATATGCCCGTGCAGGGTACGTCGGCGGACATCATCAAGGTTGCAATGTTGCGTTTGGACGAAGAGATTAAGCGCCGGAGGCTTGCTAGCCGCCTAATCCTCCAGGTGCATGACGAACTAATCTTTGAGGTACCGAGAGCAGAACTTGTGGTGATGGAGGCCATTGTGCCAGAGCTCATGGCGGGGGCTCTTCAGCTTAGTGTGCCGATCAAGGTAGATATTAAGGCGTGCTGCTCTTGGGGGGACATGGAGTAAGTGAGGTGCCCAAACACGGGTGTCTCTGTTAAGCAAACGCCAGAAACAAGAGTCTTTTAATTAGCCTGCGCGCTGCTGTTGTCTTATTAGTCAGAATTGCTGCCTATTTTTGCTTGCTTGCGATAGGCGCAATCAGTGAAAATAGATAGGACATAGCGGATTGAAATTCAGCGATGCTCTGTTTGAATGACGAATTGTTGAGAGCGGCGGCACTGTAACAATAAAAAGAGAATATGCCGAGAAAGGCATTAATATCAAATGGGTTAATTCTGCCTAGTTCTACCATGCGCTCAAGCAGCGGCTTAAGTGTGTTCCTAGTTGGATCAAAAATGTTTTCCCGAATAAAACAGTCACTTTCGGGGTTAATGCCAATGCCGTGGGTAGCAACGACAATAATTTGATCAAGAATTTCGCTCATCTCATCACTGTAATAGAACGCAGATTTCATAAGAACGGCATGGGGCGAGTCAGTTTCCGCTAGCCGCAATAACTCTTCTAAATCAGGAGATTGCTTCTGTCGTTCTGTGGAATATAATCTAAAGAGGCTTTGTAGCAGTGCGGCTTTTGAGGGGAAATGGTAGTATATTGATGCTGAGTTGATGCCAATTACATTTGCTATGTCTCTTGTAGAAACGCCATCATATCCTCTCTCGGAGAACATCTTGGCGGCGACTCTCAAGATTTTTTCTCTTGTGGGGGTTCTGTCTTGCTTAATCATTTTCCCTCCCACCAGAAATAAAATAGTGTTAAACGGACGGTTGATTATACTATAACCTTTGTCATTCTACAACATGGTGTCAATATGACGCTTGATTTTCTCGATTTTCTTGGCGTGAGCCCGGAAATAATACTGCAAATGGTATAATGAGTCGCAACCGTATGCCCCTGTTTAACCAAGGTATGGGTGCGCCATCATTTGCGGAAGTTACATGTCAAAATAACGGAAAAGGGGCTATTTATGCCTGAACTCCCTGAAGTTGAAACTATCAAAAACGAACTTGTGCCTTTTACAGTTGGGCAGGTTGTTAAAAAAATAGAAATCCTCTCGCCGTCTATTTTGAACGCCTGCACGCCGGAAACACTCAATGCAGAAGTCGCGGGGCAGCACGTCACAAATCTATCTAGGCGAGGCAAATACCTCGTTTTCCAATTTGAAAACGAGAGGTTGCTTTTGGTGCATCACAAAATGACGGGCTCGTTCCAGGTTATACAGGGGTTGTCTATGATGCCCAAACACACTCGGGCTGCTATCCACCTTGACGATGGCACAACCCTTTGTTTTATTGACCCGCGCCGATTCGGGCGCTTTGAGCTTGCTGGGCCTGAGGCGGAGACTCTAAAAAAGCTTGGTATAGAGCCGTTTGCGCGGGAGTTTACTGTAAAACGCCTCGGCGAGATATTGGCGCGGCGGGCATCGCCGCTGAAGCCAGTGCTACTCAACCAGGAACTTGTTGCAGGTATCGGCAATCTTTATGCAGATGAAATCCTTTTTGCAGCGCGCTTAAGCCCCCAGCGCCCTGCTAATTCTCTTACCGAGGGGGAAACTAGGCGTCTGCATACCGAGATTCGGCGCGTTCTACGGAATGGCATTGCTTGCAAGGGAGCCAGTCTTGTTAATTATCATCGGCCTACCGGGGAGAAAGGTGCGGCGCATCTTGCTTTCCAAGTAGCACGTCGAGCTGGGCAGGAGTGCCCAGCGGGCTGCGGCGAGAGGATAGAGCGCATCTTTTACCGAGGGCGTGGCACTTATTATTGCCCGCAATGTCAGAAATAGAGCAACATATCGCAGACGAAATGACACGAGGCTGCGCGTATGTTGGCAATAAGCTTAAAGCCTGCTATAATGAGCGTTCATTTAATATGATGGAGTATTACCTTGCCAAAAACAGCCAAAGCTGAACCAAAAAGGGGAGATCAACTCTCTGCGGAAGAGATCAAAACTTTTGTTGAAAATGCGGCCAAGAAGGGCACCCCCCGCAATGGTCGTCGCATTGAGTTCCACTTCGTGCGGCGCAAGCGCAAAGCTTGCTAGTTGTTATCCCGAGGATATTTTTAGAAGAACTTGTCGAGAGGCCATGGCCTCTCGACAGCGTTTGTACAATTGTTGCCCGCCGATATTTCATTGCGTAGATTATTCACCTGATAACCGTTTGCCGCAGTGGGTTAAGTATTTTCAAATGGATGTCCGGGTCGCGTGAAGTCTGGCAAGTAGTTGTCCGGTGCAGCCAAATCCTGTACCCAACCGTTCTCAATCTCAGCTTCGGCAAGCGATTGCTCTGCTGCCGTATATTCTGACGCTGTAATTGACCGTGCAAGTTCGGGGAATCGTGCTGCGTGATGCGAAGGGTGATATTGACTCATAAGGCTCACCGTGATATTTGGTGAAACCTCACGCGCGAGCCATTGCAGTGACTCATTTGTCCCCGCCGCATCGTCTGGCAGAATGAGGTGGCGTACGATCAAACCGCGCTCTGCGAGACCGTCTTCATCTGTTCGCAACTCACCCACTTGGTAAAACATCTCTTTGATGGCTGCGCGCGATACTTGTGTGTAGTTCGGTGCCTGAGAATATTTCTCTGCGTTCTTGTTTGAGGCATACTTAAGATCCGGTAAATAGATGTCTATAATGCCGTTGAGCTCCCGAAGTGTGTCTAAGCTATCGTAGGCGTTGGTATTATAGACAAGCGGTATGCTTAAGCCTAAGGGAATAGCCAACAAAAGTGCCTGAACGATTTGCGGTGTGAAATGGCTCGGCGAGACAAGATTTATGTTGTGACAGCCTTTGGTTTGGAGTGCGAGCATCGTCTCTGCCAGCTTTCTGGTATCAGCCTCGTTGGCTTTTTGGGATGCCGGATCTTGGCTTATTTGGTGGTTTTGGCAAAAAACGCAGCGAAGATTACAATTGCCGAAAAAAATAGCTCCTGAGCCATATGTGCCCGAGAGCGCAGGCTCCTCGCCGTGGTGGGTGCAATAAGATGATATGATGGGCAGAGCACCGGAGCGGCAGAAACCCAACTCTCCGCGCATACGGTTCACGCCACAGGCACGCGGGCAGATGTTGCAGGATGTAAGGCGCTCGGCGAGGCACTTGGCACGCTCGGCGAGGATACCGGCATGAAAGAGGAACAGATAAGGAAGGGAGATATTCACTGCAATGGACGATTGTAACATACCGGGGGTGTTATGCGGTGGAGCTTTTGAGTATTTTATCCCAATCCTTCGGGAACACGATATTGCTCGCCCCATGCACTACCGATAAAAAAATACCGGATGCATGATAGATATGATAAAAGAAACATGTTGTTATTACAACACGCACGTTGGCTTCCAATACGGACTAGGATTAGGACAAAGCAGGCCGAAAGGGTCTACGGGTATTAAAAGCTTAAAGGTGGCGTGAACCTGCTCCTCGATTTCTCAGCCTTAGTTCTACCCCCAGCTTGCCTGATGGGATCTTTGCAATACTCATGACCATTGCCCATTATGCTAGCTCTTTGAGTTTAGCGATAGCCTCTCTCATTCGAGTTAAGCAGCGGTGCTGGCCAAGCACCTCCATCATCTGGAAAAGCGGCGGGGTCGCCGTAAGGCCAGAGATAGCGGTGCGGAGTGTTCCAAAGAGTTGCCCGGCCTTAAGGTTCATCTCCTCGGCCATTGGGCGCAGTATATTCTCTAGAGTTGCGGCATCAAAACAATCGAGAGCGGCAAGCTTCGCTGTAGCCGTGGCCAGCATGCTGATGGTTTGGTCTTTATCCAGTTTTCTGTCTATTAAAAGCTCTGGGGGGAAATCTAATTTGTCGATGAAAAAGAACCAGCTCAACTCCTTGCTTGCGGCCTCAACGAGTGTTTTTGCTCGCTCCTGTACCAAGGCCAACACTTTCTTGGCATAGCCCGCATCAAGCGGCCTTTCTACCTCGGGCGGCAGGTTATATTCCAGAAATGGCAGGGCGCGGGCCGTGAACTCATCCAAGGTGAGGGCGCGGATATAGACACCATTCATCCAGTCCAGCTTGTCCTTATTAAAGATTGCCGCCGTTTGGCTTACACGCTCAATGGCGAAGTGACTGGTGACCTCTTCCTTGGAAAGTAGCTCAGTTTTGTCATCCAGCGACCAGCCAAGAAGAGCAAGGAAATTCGTCATTGCCTCTGGTAGGTAGCCTTGTGTCCGGTAGTCAAGGAGCGAAACCGCCCCATGGCGCTTGGATAGTTTGCTGCGGTCTGTGCCTAAAATGATTGGCAGGTGGGCGTATTTCGGCGGCAACCATTCGAAAGCGCGGTAAAGCATGAGATGGCGGGGGGTTGATGATAGCCACTCCTCGCCGCGCATGACATGACTTATCATCATGTAATGGTCATCAATCACATTGGCTAGATGGTATGTTGGATAGCCGTCGGATTTCAGCAATACGAAATCGTCCAGTACGGCGTTATCAAATGTTATCTCGCCTCGAATAAGGTCATAAAAGGTGGTTTGTGATTCAAGAGGTATCTTGAAACGGATGACTGCACCCGGTGCTGGCCCCAGTTCCAGATTGCGGCAATAGCGGTCATAGCCGGGGGGCTCTTTGCTGGCGGTCTGTTCAGCGCGCAACTTCTCCAGCCTCTCTGGCGGGCAGTGGCAATAATAAGCGTATTTTTTGGCTACCAGCTCCGCTGCCAGGCGGTTATAAAGCTCTAGCCGCTGTGATTGGAAGTAGGGGCCAAAGTTGCCGCCTGCTTCCGGGCCTTCGTCCCAATCCAGCCCCAGCCATCTGAGGCTTTCCAAAATAGCTTCGAGCGCGCCGGGTACAGTGCGGGCAGTGTCGGTATCTTCAATGCGCACGATGAACACCCCGCCCGCATGGCGGGCGAAAAACCAGTTGAAAAGTGCCGTGCGGATGTTACCCACGTGGGGGATACCGGTGGGCGAAGGGGCGTAGCGGACGCGGATCTGACTCATTACAACAACCTCAATATTTACTCGATCGGATGCCGGCAGCGGAGCTAATCTTTATACCGTGCTGGGCTTAGCCGCCGGGAAAACTTCCCGCTGTGGGGACGGCAGCTTGACGACATATGTATCGGCAATCTTGTCATGCCAGCCCTGCTTACGGGCATCAAAAGCTATCCATACGAAGCCCAGCCCTAGGACGGCTCCAGAAACAATGCGGCCGATGTATCTCAATATGGCATAGCCAAAAGAGATGTTGGTGCCGTTTGTGCGGATGACCTTGGTGCCCATGAGCATCATACCCGGCGTTTGTCCGCGCAATGTCCAGAAAAATGGTAAATAGGACATGGAAATGATGGCTATGACCGGGAGAATAAAAGGGGCCTTAGATAGGGACAAAGCGTATGCAATGGCGCCTATGACAATGCTGTCTACGATTGAAGTGGTCAAGCGGCGCCAAAATCCCGCGAACTCTATAGCAGAAGCATCAACAGTTTGATCCACAACCAACTCCAAAACCTAACTGTATCTATTATACATTACTCGATATCCTTGATATCCGAAGCGTCGCCTGTGAGTTTCTCCAGAGCGGCCTTGAGGTCGGCAGGGAGCGGGGCGGTGAATATCGCTGCTTCACCCGTGGATGGCAGCCGGAAAGTGAGTTTGTAGGCGTGCAGGAATTGGCGTGCCACTATGTCAGATCGTATGCCGTAAGTAGTATCTCCCGCAACAGGAAAACCTACTGCGGCTAGATGGACGCGTATCTGGTGGGTACGGCCGGTTTCAGGCTTAAGCGTGAGCAGGGTGTAGCCTTCGAAAAGGCGGTTTACACTGTATGAGGTTTGGGCCGGGCGGCCGGAGGAAATTACAGCCATCTTCTTGCGATGGGCGTAGTCGCGTCCGATTGGAGCGTCGATTACCCCCGTACCTGGTTTGATGTTTCCTTTTACAAGAGCAAGATAAACCTTTCGTACCTCACGCGACTTAAATTGATCAGATAGATTCTCTAAAGACTTGCGGTTTTTGGCGACAACTATGAGCCCGGAAGTGTCTTTGTCCAAGCGGTGCACGATGCCAGGACGCTCTGGGTTGTTGCTTTCGGCAAGTTTTGGCAAAAGTCCCAGCAGGGCGTTTACCAATGTGCCTGAGCGACTGCCCGGTGCTGGGTGGGTGGTCATGCCTGGGGGTTTGTTCACCACGACAATGTCGGCGTCCTCATATAGGATGTTGAGCGGTATG
>CAYOAR010000198.1:0-1868 GCA_964402105.1 uncultured Dehalococcoidales bacterium | reverse complement strand
CGGGGTTAAGCTGGAATGGCCGCTCGCAAACGGGGATCAGTATTACCGGGTATTCCGCTCTACAAAGCCTGGAACTCAAGGCATAAGCATAACCGACTTTGCCATCACCGCCACCAATTTTGTGGATGTAAATGTGAAGCCCAAGACTACTTACTACTATGCTTATGCGCAGGTCTTGGAGGACGCTGACCCGTGGAACGAAATACCCGAGAAACTGGGGCCTCTCTCTGAATTTCGAACGGTGACAACACGCGATGCGATACTGAGCCCCGATGGGCTTGGCGAAAAGCACTTTATCCTGATGAAGCTGAATAGCCCGAACATGAACGTTGATGGCATCGTTAAAGAAATTGACCCCGGGCGCGGCACGTCCCCTATCACCCATAACGGAAGAACGATATTGCCGATACGCGCGCTGATTGAAGAAATAGGCGGCACTGTAGACTGGGAAGACGCCACCCAGCAAATCACTCTTAACACAGAACAGAATACGGTTGTCATGTGGCTTGATAAAAAAGATCTCAATATAAATGGCGTCGCCGGCGAGATGGACGTCGCTCCGACTTCCGTAAATGGCAGGACCATGGTGCCGGTGCGTTTCGCGGCTGAAAGCTCGGGTTGTAAAGTGGAATGGCTCAGCAGAACGGAAGAAATTGTAGTGGTGTTCTATTTACCGGATTGATATGGTTTAATGTAAAAAATATGTAGCTATACATTAGTCGGAGTGGGGCGACGAAAAACTCGCAGAAAACGAGCAGGTCTTAATGCAGGGCGTACTCGCGCGATTCAAAGAGCAGAACGCCAGCCTTCGTGCTTGCTTGAAAGAACTTGAACCGGCCGGCGTAGTAAACACGGCGATATGGAATGCTTTAGACAATTTTGACAGCGATTTGGCTGCGCCCACATTATTATATATAGCGGTTGACTTGTTTGAACGGTTGTGCTACTTTTAAGGAGTTGGAAGTTACTTACCTGGGCAACTCATTTATAAGGAGGGCGAACCAATGCCAGAACTAACGAAAGCACTCTTAGCCAGCCAACGGGCAACTGCTTTGGCCAGAAAAAAAGCCATGGCGGAAATTCTCGAAAGGGCAGAGATACTCTCTGCTAAAGATTGGGCACAGATTTTAGACAACCTCTTTATCATTGGCAAACCGGTTCCAGATTTCTACAAGTTTAAGGATAAAATTAGACTCCTAATAGAAAGGTACAACATTCGCCCCCTTGAGCTAGCTAACCCTCTTCCCCCGAGGTGGATAAACGGGGGCATGTTGGCTGATTTCCAGCATGTCCACCTCGACAACAAAACCTACCTCTTGAACGACGAGCAGTTCAAAGCGCTGGACAAGGACTTTGCCAAGGAGTTTCAGATAAGCTTGAGAAGCGCCAGCGAGATCAAGTTCGAGATCTAGACTCGCTGACGGCAGGACGCAGCGCAATAAGGAGCTGCCAATTATTGTAAGGCAGCTCCTCAATTGCAATGCCACTTGAGTCTGAGGTGCCATAGATTCAAGAGGCTTTTTAATTATGCCTTGAAAGGTGTGTTTGCCATAAAGTTTACTTTACTCATCACGCAGCGTTGCAACCTGGCATGCGCATACTGCTATGTAACGAAGAAACCGGCCAGCATGGCCATGGGGACAGCCGAGAAGGTCATCGACTTCGTGTTTGGCAAGGCCAGGAAGGGCGAAAAAAACCACATTGGCTTCTTTGGCGGCGAACCGCTTTTAGAGTTTGGCCTGTTGCGGCAAATCATGGAGGCATTTGAGCGGCACCCAAGCTTCAGCCAGTTTGAAATGGATTTCAATGTCGTGAGCAACGGCACGATCTTTAGCGATGAAATCGCGGATTACCTGCTAGCCCACCGC
>CAYOAR010000197.1:0-3601 GCA_964402105.1 uncultured Dehalococcoidales bacterium | reverse complement strand
TATGATTCTTACAAATGCAGCACATTTTGTAAATATAGCGGCGATAAGACCGTTAATCGCAAGCGGAATACCCATTCCTGATTATTTTCAAATTGGCAAATATCCCTCTATGTTAATGGGGATAGATTATTTGGGGTGGGGTTTGTTTATGGGATTAGCCTTTATATTTTCAAGTTGTTGTGTAAATACTGTGATGCAGTTAAGAAAAGTTTTATTGTTGTGCGGTTGTTTTTGTTTGGTTGGATTTATAGGGGCTGTATTTAATGAAAATCTTTGGTATATAGCCCCTCTGGGATACGGTATGGGAACTGCTGTCATTTGTGTTATATTACTATCAACTAATAACCATACAATATAAGCAGAACGAAACCGCTTCGCGGTAGTTAATAAGACGATGGACGAAGGACGGTAGACGAGAGATAAAAACGACGAGAGATCGGCAACATTTGCCGGTTTCTTTTTTTCTATGCTTCGCGAGGACGCAGCCCGGACACTGTTGAGGAATATGTAAGGCATGTCCGCATGTTCCAAGACCATTTTGACAAACCAGCAGATCGAATGCGCGAAACAGAAATTATGGAATTCCAGCATTGTCGTCTATATAGTTTTGAGTACAGTTAAGATTATGTACTCCGTCCCAAGCTACCATCTTCGCTGCTGCTCAACTCGTAGCAACAACTTCCTCTCTCAGGATGCACGTAGGCAACCACAAAGTTAGACAAAGCAACATCCGGCTACCCTTGCCCCAGGTCATTATTGAGTATAAGATATATGAGATATAAAAGAGCGGCCAAGTTATCAGCAAAAATCCTGTCAATAAAGTGGGGGCACGGGCAATACTCACCCCTTTTCTTGCAAACTCGGCGCATGTTAACTTGGGGCTAATTACTATTACTGGAGCGTTTTATGGCAGGTGAAATGGTACACGTAGGCTTTGGCAATATTCTGGCAATGAATCGGGTTATCGCTATCGCCGCCCCTAACTCGGCTCCAACCAAGCGTACTATTCAAGAAGCACGCAGCAAGGGCATTCTTATTGATATGACCAACGGCCGGCGCACCAAGGCCGTGGTTTTCCTTGACAGCGGCAATGTCGTACTAGCCGCCCTTGCCCCAGAGACTATTATGGGGCGCTTGGCGGGCGGACGTGCCGTGAAAACAGAGCTCGAAGATGAACCCTCCTAAACTTAACTCCCTCTCCAATTCCCTGGTTTTAGTGATTTCTGGCCCGTCAGGTGTTGGCAAAGACTTTGTTCTCAGCAGCTTGAGAACGCAACCGTCGGCTAAGGATCTTGCTTTCATTGTGACGAACACAACCAGACCACAAAGGTCAGGCGAGGAACAAGATGCTGATTACCACTTTGTGACACCAGCCGAATTCCAAGCGATGATTGCTGCAAATGAACTATTGGAATACGCTAATGTCTATGGCCACTGGTACGGCGTACCGAAAAAACCAGTAAGAGCAGCCCTTGCAACAGAACTAGATGCAATCATCAAAGTAGATGTGCAAGGCGCACGAGCCATCAAACAACTTGTACCACAAGCAGTGCTCGTGTTCCTTTTGCCCCCCTCGCTCAGCGAATTGGCAGAGCGCTTACAAAAACGCAACACCGAGTCCCAGGACGACCTCATCCGACGCCTCAAGACCGCCGAGGCTGAAATGGCAGAGGTATCTTTTTTCGACTATGCCATCGTGAGCGAAACAGGACAAGTGGAGCGAGTGACAGCCAATCTTGAAGCCATTATCACTGCAGAGAAACACCGAGTGAAAGCTCGCGAATACCACCTCTAGGGCGTTCCGCCAACACCTACCACCCCATTTGCTTAAAGAGCCAGGCAAAAATAAAACCCAACACGCCGCACACCGGGAAAGTGATGAGCCAGGTGGCCACGATGTTGCCAGCCACCGACCAGCGGACGGCTGAGAGGCGCCGGGTGGCACCTACACCCATAATAGACGAGGGAAGGGTATGAGGTGTGGAGAGAGGAAGGCCAAACGCTGAGGCCGCCAGAATCGCCCCAGCCGCCGACGTTTCGGCTGCAAAGCCACTCACCGGATCCAGCTGAGTGAGTTTTACTCCTAGGGTACGAATAATCCGCCAGCCACCAAAAGCAGTGCCCAGCGCCATCGTACTGCCACAGAGCAGCATCACCCATACCGGCACATGAAACTCGGAGGCAACGCCACCCAATACCAAACTCAAGGCAAAAACTCCCATGAATTTCTGACCATCATTTGAGCCATGACTGAAGGCCATAAGCGCCGCCGAGAATATCTGTAATTTACTGAAATTGTTACGGACAGTGGTAAGACGAGCACGCCGGAGCACCCAATATAGCAACGTCATCACCGTGATGCTTAAGGTAAATCCGATGACAGTAGAGAAAGCGAGCCCCAACAGCACCTTTTGCCAGCCTTCCCACAGGAGTACCGAGGAACCGGCAACCGCCATTCCCGCTCCTGTAAGCCCAGCGATAAGTTCATGGCTTTCGCTAGTGGGAATACCATAATACCAAGCAACAGTGCTCCAAATCACAACGGTCAACATCGCGGCAGCAACTACTGAGAGTGAAATAGTCTCGGGGCGCACGATACCCTGTCCGATAGTCATGGCAACAGCCGTCCCAGTGACGAGAACGCCCAGAAAATTAAGACTGGCGGCCATGCCTACTGCGGCGAGAGGAGACAACACCCTCGTAGCCACAACAGTAGCGATGGCATTAGGGCTGTCAGTCCAGCCGTTGACAAACTCTGCCGCCAGCACTAAAAACAATACAAGAATGAGTACCGGCAAGCCGTCAGGCATTCTTCAGAGCAATCCCTTCCAAAACATTAGCGACATCTTCGGCGCGATCAGTCGCAATCTCCATATGTTCATATATCTCACGCCACTTTATGATATAAATAGCATCTCGGTTGTCCTCAAACAGCTCGCCCAATGCTTGGCGGCTTATTCGATCAGCCTCATTTTCTAAGCGGTTAAGCTCTACGCAACTGTCGAAGACCTTGGAGAGATCTTTACGGCGGCGAAGCAGTGGCAAGGTATTCGCGATTTCTATTGTCGCTTTGCGGATAATAACCGCGAGTTCCTTTGACCTCTCGGTAGGACGCGCGATGCGGTAAATATACATGGCATCAACCGCCGCGTGTACGAAATCAGCCATATCGTCAAGGGTATGAGCTAGGAGGGCGATGTCTTCTCTGTCAAAAGGAGTGATAAAACTTTTGTGCAACAGGGCAGCAATCTCGTGGGTGATATTGTCTCCAGTACGCTCCAACTCGGTGACTAGGTTAACTTTGGCCTCGACATCTGTCCAGTTTTCCAGCAGATCATTCAAGGCGTCTGCAATCTTGACCAGGTTTTGCCCCGCCTCAATAAACAGCTTAAAAAACTTTTCTTCTTGGGGGATAAAGCTTAGTCTCATAGTTACTGCTCCTTAAAGCTGGAAGAGTTTATTGGACCCCTCTAAATAGCCTGCCTGATTTAGTATCAAAACAAAGCTAAATGAGGTATAATCAGGCATGAAGACATTCTTTGATGAAGCTAATCGCCTAGACCGCCTAACCGAACTGGGTGACCCCCTGATAAATCTGTCT
>CAYOAR010000196.1:0-4166 GCA_964402105.1 uncultured Dehalococcoidales bacterium | reverse complement strand
TGCGTTGACATCGCTTTACCCAACCACTAAAATCCCCCTTATTTCTTGCCGCTAGAGGGAGGCGCTTGCAATGTCTTGGAAAACGCTTAGAGCTTGGATAGAGGTGCAAAAGATCCCGCGCCACTCCAATGACGTTTTCTCTTTTGCCTTGGGTTCGGTGTTGGCATGGTATCACACTGGAGCTTTCCATTGGGGCATTTTCCTCTGTGCTTTAGCGGCTGTCTTTTTCATTGCAAATGGGATCTATCTAACCAATGAAGCTCAAGACTACGAGGGCGATCGGCTGAACGCAGGGCGTATCGGCGGGAGGGGTGGTATGGGGCTCACCACCACTGGCGGTACGCAGGTGTTGGTAAGGGGATATCTCAGGCGGGAGCATGTGCAGGTGGTGGGGATGTTATTTTTTGCACTTGCCATCCCGCTTGGGCTTGTTATCCAATTCGTTTTCCATGCCCCACCGTGGACTATACCCTTGGGGGTGGTTGGGATGTTTGTGACCTACAGTTACTCCAACCCACCGATAAAGGCATCGTACCGCGGTTTAGGCGAAACCTGTATGATGGTGGGTTATGCCCTCCTCGTGTTTACTGCGTACTACATGCAGGCGGGACCGAGGTGGTTCCCGCTCGTTATCGCCTTGCCGCGCATCCTCACCGTGCCTGCCCTCAAGATTATTCGGGAGTTTCCCGACCGCACTGCAGACGAATCCTCTGGTAAGCGTACGCTGGTGGTCATTTTTGGGCAACGGCGCATGGCACGGATTTATGTGGCACTTATTGTGTTGTCGTTAGCAGCTTTTATCCCAACGGTAGCAGTAACTCGCTCGCTCTTTGCCATCTTGAATGTGCTGCCGGCGATCTATCTCATGCGTAGTATATTGCCGGTGGTGCGCGGCCATTGGCATAAGCGCGCTGCGCTGGAGTCGGCTTGTTCTACGGGCTTTATTGGTCTGCTCCTCACGCCTATAACGATTATGCTTACTTTCTTGCTGGATGGCCTCATCAACCTTTAACTTTGGTGTTCAGGACAAGCAGTACTGCCTGCTGTCGGCTAGTGATATTTAGCTTGGAATATATGTTATTGATATGGTTCTTGACAGTTTTTTCCTCAATCACCAGCGCTTTGGCGATTTCGCGGTTGTCACAACCGGTAGCAATCATTTCCAGCACTTCGTTTTCCCTCGCGGTCAGCTTTGGAGCTACTGAGGTACTCTGCCATTGGTTCATCTCTGTCTTGGGGAAGAGCATCTCAAGGGGGGGTATGTATACAGAGCCCCCTGTGCCGGTGGTCTTAACAGCCGCGATGAGGCTTTCTGGGGTGAAATATCCATAAACTAGATAGCCGGCTGCTCCTGCATTTAAGGCATGGGCTAAGATAATCGGATCGTCGACAACTGTGAGTATCAGCACCTTTATTTCGGGCAGTAAGCGCTTTAACTTGATTGTTGTTTTAATGCCATCCATGCCGGTCATGCGAATGTCCATTAGCACTATATCTGTAGCGGTTTGGTTAATGATCTTTAGGGCTTCGGTTCCGGTCGATGATTCGCCGGCAATGGTGATATCTTTTTGCCCGCCTATGGTACTGCACAAGCCGCGGCGAGCTATGAAATTGTCATCCACAATAAAGACACGCAGCTGTTTCATGGATTCTGGTGTGCCTGCCTGGCGTTGTTTGGAATTGGTATGCGGGCAGTGAGCATGGTGCCTGCGGCGCTGCTTTCGATATAGAAACTGCCGCCAACCATTTCAATGCGTTCTTTCATGGTTATCAGCCCAAGCCTTCCCTGGCGGGCAAAAGCGTATATATCATGCAAGTTCGCGTTGAATCCGCATCCATTGTCTTGGACAGAGACCCTCAAAATATCCCCCTCGATATCTAAGGTGATTTTTACCTGCGTGGCGCGGGCGTGGCGCCGTATGTTGGTGAGTGCCTCATCCAATAACCTCTGGATGTTAAATGACAATCTCCATGGTAGTTCCGAGATATCACCGCAATGGCTGAATATCAGCTCTGTTGCATTCTCTTGCTGCCATTTCTCAACGAGGATGCCAATATACTTGGTGATATTTTGCGGGGCGGTTTCGTCGCGCATTTCAAAGATGGCATCTCTTATTTCACGACTGATTTGGCGGCAAACGTTCTCGATATACCTTGATTGTTCGTTTGGTAGTGGAGTTCTATCGGAGTTTTGCTGTTGCCTTAGAGCATGTGCTTCCAGCGCTAAGCCTTCTAAGCTTTTTAACACGCTGTCGTGCAACTCATTGGAAATGCGGCGCCTTTCAAGTAGTGAAGCGCGCTCAGCTGCCAGCTGTTCGGCGTGACGGCGGTGATGCCTCCATTCGCGGGCTACCATGCCGACCATTAAAGAAACAAAAGACATAACACCGATGGTCAGTATGTAATCTGCCAGCGGATATGATATGTTCCAGGTCATTTCGCTGTACTGCCTGATGCCAAAAAAAACTAAGGCAAAAACGATATCTGCAATCAGGCTTCCTTTTAAACCAAAGCGAATAGCTGCTTCAACAATCATTGGCATAAAGATGATGTAGGCCGCGGTGTGCCCGTGGCTAATACCTATAGCGATCATCCAAAAGGCTGCTATGACATCAATTGTGAGCAGCGCTAGGCTCACCAGCGATTGACTGCGGTGAGAAAGATTGCGTTGGTAGAAATACCGGGCAACAATATTCGCCATGATTAGCAGGCAGATCACCACTGCAATCGCTGGCAGGTACAGCCAGTCATAGAGAAAAGCAGCGAGTAGTACGGCGGGTACATACAGCCACCGCTGGAACATCAGTACCTTTTCCAGTCTTTTTGCTTCCGTCAATTCCTGTGCAGGTTTGTCCATGGCGTTTTCACTGTTTGGCTAGATGTAATCTTGGGCTTGGTTAGTTTGATCTAAACTAAAAAATCATATGCAAGGAAAATGCACAGAGCGTCACAAACCATTTGAGTTCTTTGGAGTATATTGCTGCGATAATCCTTGTTCATAGACTTTCTCGGTGTTTTGGCGCAAGGAAACTAGATATTTGTGAATATCTTCGCCGCTCCGGTATTTGCTGTGGTCGTATTTATCGTAATGCACGATGTCGGCAAGCGGACGGCGGTAAGACTGCTGTGGGCTGTAAGCAGGATAACCTATTATCACAAGAGTTTGTACTTCCAGAATTTCAGGAATATTAAGAATTCGTTTTAATGCCTGTCCCCAAGGGCGATTGACACTTACCCATTCAGATCCCAACCCGGCGGCTGCCGCTGCAAGGTGCAACATCTGGGTAGCATTGGCCATATTTTTTAGATAGATTGCATCGGCTGCGCCTTCTGTCACCAAAAAATTTGCCCCGAGGACAGTAGCTTGATATGCTCGTCGGTCGCCTACCACGACAATGATTACTGGTGCATCTTGGAAAGAAGGAGTGGTGAGGCGAGAGCGCAGGTGGTGATGCCGCAGTTCTGGTATGCGCATTTGCTCGATAACGTAAGCTTCTTGATTTGGCTCAAGCCATGAGTCAACGATTTTTGCACGAGTAGCAGGGTCTTGAACTACGACGAATTCCCAGGGTTGGCCATTTGCTCCCGACATAGCCCAGCGCCCTGCTTCCAGTATTTTCCCAAGCAGATCTGGATCTACGGGATCTGTTTTAAAGCGGCGTATACTGCGCCGAGTTTGTACAAGATCCAGAAAATCATCAATACTCAAGGGCTACTCCTTTTCTGGCATATAACCCTGCTGGTATGGTTTTTCGGTTGTGCTACGCAACTCGCGGACAAAACCCTGTATATCGGCGGCTGAACGCAGTTTGGTTTGGTCATACTTGTCATAATGCACCATCTCTGCCAATGGGCGGCGTTCGGCGCATTTAGGGGTATAGGCGGGGTACCCAAGTGCCACCATGGTGTGCACTTCCAATACATGGGGAATATTTAGGATGCGCTTGATTTCCTCTGCCCACATATACGTGATACTAATCCACATTGCTCCCAGGCCTGCGGCTGAGGCTGCTAAATGCAGATTGTGCGTGGCGTTTGCGATGTTCTTTAAATAAATGGCATCAGGCGCACCTTCTGTCGCTAGAAAATGGGCTCCCAGCACTGTTGCTTGATATACGCGACGGTCGCCGAGCACCACGATGATGGCGGGGGCATCCTTGAAAGCG
>CAYOAR010000195.1:0-7891 GCA_964402105.1 uncultured Dehalococcoidales bacterium | reverse complement strand
AAGGGCGACAAGACAGCCATGTCGGTATCTACCCCTGACGGCGATATGCGTGTAATATATAAAGACGGCAAAGCCTACCTCATAATGGACTCAGAAAAGGGATATATGGTCTTAGATATTTCCCTAGGCGACGAAGCCCCGTCAGGCGTTGGGAATACCGCTAATTTAATTTATATTGGTGAGGGATCGGGCAGTTTCAACGGCAAGACTTATAAATACGACGAGTATCGAGATGACAAAGGCGGACGTTTTTTCTACTATGTAGATGGCAGCACCTTGAAGGGAATTCGCTCAATAGTAGATGGCGAGACCACCGATGTTGAAGTGCTCGCTCTTGACAAGAACGTGCCAGACAGTGTTTTCAATATCCCAGCTGGTTACACAAGTTTGTTATGATTTTGACTTCGATTTTGAGTAGCAATCACCGGGATAAACGCTTTAACAAATTCATATATACAGGAGGGCAAGGTCATGGCACAGAATAACTTTGACGAACTCTTGTCAGCCGCAAAAGCTGAGGCTGTTGCCGTTGAGAGCCGGCGGCTGGAAGTTCTGGCTGAAATAGGAGCCAAAGCATTACCGGAAGTGCGCTCAAGAGCAGACTTCGCAGAGCCGGTTTCACGGCTCGTCGATGCCGAAAGGCGAGCAGAAGAAATTCGAGCACGCACAGAGCAGCTGCGCGAAGAAAAAAGGCTTTACGAGCGCGCAGAAAAGACGCGGCTGGCAAGATATACCTGCGTCGTTTGTAAGAAACTCAACGATACGAACGCGAGGTTCTGCGAGGAATGCGGCAAACCAGTTGGTGAGTTGCCGAGGGAATTCTGCAAGGCTTGCTGCACTATGAACCAGCTGGGACTGAAATTCTGCGGAGAATGCGGCACTAGGCTAGAAGGTGCCGCAGCGCAGTAGTAGCGCGCTTATATTTGGGTTCAACAACACAGCGTATATAAAATATTGGGGGTGGTCATATCATGGCATTTTGCGGAAATTGCGGAGCACAGATACAGGGCGCGACGAGGTTCTGCCCATCCTGCGGAGCAGTGAGAGCAGAGCAGCCGTCACAGCGGCCTCCACAGCAGCAACAATTCCAGCAACAGCAGGCATCGCCTAGTCAAGGGGGAAGCTTAAGCTTCTTGCAAAACACAGCCGACTCAACTGAAGGCATGGACCCGGCAGACATAGAGAAAAACAAGACTTTTGGCGGCCTTGCTTACTTCCTATTTTTCCTGCCGCTCGTTGCTTGCCCCGAATCAAAGTATGGTCGTTTTCACGCGAACCAGGGCTTGCTCTTGCTCATACTTGGCGTAGGGGGCGGGATTATTATTGGCATACTGTCTGCCATTATTGGCGCAATATCATGGCGGCTGAGCTGGCTCTCCGTCATCCTCTCTCTTGTTTTCTCGGTAGTCATGATAACCATGGGGGTAATCGGTCTGATGAACGGGTTTACAGGCAAGGCGAAAGAGTTGCCAGTAATAGGCAAAATCAGAATTATTAAATAACCCGCCGCAGCGGTAAACACAACAAAGTATTGTATGGAGTGAGGCGCGCAGATTGCAGCTTGCAACGCTTTTGCATATTCTCTACCCTATCTGCGAGAATGACTTCTAGAAAGCTAGCAAATGCCGCCCACTCCTTTCATTCCTCTTACCCCTGATTTGGTAAAGCAGGCCGCACTTAGCGGAGCGGATGCTTTCGCTGGCGACGTAACTACGCTATACCTCATTCCCGACCCTAAAAAGCGCCCCAATTTGCGCTATGCCTTTGAGTACTACCTCCGACTATCACTGCTGGAAAACGAAGAGGCTTATGTTACCTCCCCAAAGTGCGAAGGCCTCGCTATCTGGAGACGCTCTGACGCCCCCTCGTCTTTTACCAACAGCCTTCGCGCCGGCTGGCCGTGGCTGCCGCTGCGCTGCGGCTGGGCATATCTTTCCCGCGATGCCAACACTGAGCGTCACTACGAGAAGCTGCGTCGAGACATTGCGCCTAGGCCGCACATGTATCTGGCACTTCTTTCCGTTGCCCCTGATTTTCAGCGCCAGGGCTTCGCCAGCAGACTTGTGCGCCCCATGCTCGCCCGCCTTGATGCCGAGAGGCTTCCAGCCTACCTAGAAACGCAAAACCTTAGAAACGTTGCCATGTACGAACGCTTCGGCTTCCGGCTCGAAAGGGAAGATATCTTGCCCGGAACCAATCTCCGAATGTACCTGTTGGTGCATCATCCCCCTGCTTTACCATAATCGTTTTGTGCCTCTGTTCTCAGTTCACTAGCAGCGTATAAGCTATTGACTTTGGCCTAATACTGCAATATGCTATGCCTTGGTATTTCTCAAGTTTCTAGGAGGTTGCCATGGCATTCTGTAAACAATGCGGATCGTCATTGACATCAGGCACCGTTTTCTGTGCGGCTTGTGGCGCGAGAAGCGAATCAGCCGTTCAGACTAGCACTCAACCACAGGCTTATTCTGCAGCGCCACCACCGGCACAGTATGCCACCACTCCCCCACCTCCTCCTGCAAGCAACCAGCCGACTCATTCCATAAAGCAACAGAAATCCAGCTCAGGGAAAGGCGTGTTTATCGGGCTCGCTACCCTGCTTGGAGTCGTAGTTATCGGCTTAGGAGCCTTCCTCTTCCTCAAGATGGGTGAACTCAACGATGCACGGCTTACCATCAATCGCCTAGAGCGCAATGTATCAACACTTGAATCCAAGGCCATTAGCTTAGAAGGCCAGCTCACCGCCGAAAATGAAAGGGTAGCTAGCCTAAACAACCAGCTTACGAAAGAGCGAGAGAAGGTAGACGTCCTCGAGTCAGATCTTTCCAGCGCCAGAAACAGCCTAACCGCCGCCCAAGGGCAAATCACCACCCTAGAGGCTGATCTAAATGCCTCCAAGGCTCTCGTGAGGACACTTGAGGCAGAGATTGCAGAGGCCAATGCCCGCATCTCTACCCTTCAGGCCAACCTAAATAAGGCCAATGCCGACTTGGCAGCCGCCCAAGCAGCCAACGTATCATTGACAAACAACCTCAACACAATAAGAAGCCCCAGGCATTTTAACTCCCAGCAAGAGCTAACCCAGTGGCTAGCAGCCGATGACACAAATACAAATCCAGCATATTCCAGTTTACGAGGCCTAGAGAAAGCATACGTTCTCCAAGTGAAAGCTTTGCGCGACGGCTATATTATTGCAGCATACGCCGATTGGGACAATCAGTACATCTATTATGGTGCCACCGCCATTGCTGGGGGAGTGCTCTATAGTGTTGACCCCGTAACTGACACAGTTATCACAGGGCCATCTTTTTTAACATCGCTTCGCCCGCTGCCATAATCACAGTCTGCAATTTATTAAGCTATTAAGGCCTAATGAGTGTATTTAGCCGCTGTGGCTTGTTTAAGATGGCTTCGTTTTCGATTAGCTACGCAAGAATAAACTGCGTTGCCAACCATGTGCGAACAGTCGATTTAGAGTTCGCCCACAAAAGCATGGTGCGCCCTTAAAAAGCACTGAGGAGACCAAGCCGTGGAATGGCGTAGTATTTGGCCAACACTAACGTTGGTCATTCTCATAATCATATGTATCGGTACCGGGGTGTTAATCGGCTTTATCACTCACGATGATACTGTTCCCGAAATAAATATCTCGCAACCAACCACCGCATCGCAAACGCGCACGTCCGCACCAACCTCTACCACCACTAAGCCACCTCCCCCACCGACTACAAGTACGCAGCCAACTCAAAGCGGCAGCTTTCTTATTGCTTTTCAGGGCAGCAGCGAGTATTCAGACAACCATGATAACACCGATAAAATCACATCCGTTGTCATCATCAGCAAACCATTCTGGCGAGTAGAGTATTCCTGCCAACCGAAAATTGGCAGTTCACTTGATTTTATGATATTCGCCTTTGCCGTTTTCCCGGGAACAAGCAGCCACGACAGTGATGATTATGTAAAGGTTGTTGGCCCCTTGGAATCGCCCACATCCGACACTATAGTATTGGACAACGCAGGGGACTCATATTATTTTTACGTTTATTCAATCAACTGCACCTGGGAGCTCAAAGTATACGAGTAAGCCCTGGCAGACGATCAGGTTAAGCTGCCCAGCCGAAATGGCAGCAATGTAGCACACGGCTAATCACCACGTGATGACACGTGGTGATTGTTTCAGGCAGTAATGCTACAATGGTCATATGATTCCCATCAGCCTCAGATTACACAATTTTATGCCCTATAAAGGCGAGATGCCGCCGCTGTCGTTTACGGGCATCCACACCGCTTGCATCTCAGGCGAGAATGGCTCTGGCAAATCTGCCATCATTGATGCCATCACTTGGGCACTTTGGGGCAAGGCGCGCGCGAAAAGCGATGACGATCTGGTGTACCAAGGCGAGGCCACCATGGAAGTCGAATTCGAATTTGCTCTAGATAATGAGCTTTACCGTATCATCCGAAAGCATTCCCGCCCAAAATCCGGCCGCACATCAGGCAAGGGCAGTTTGGATCTTTTTATCTACAGCGGCTCGTCATTTAACGCCATATCCGCTGATACCAAAACCCAGACGGAACAGAAGATCACCCAACTCCTCCATATGGACTACGAAACATTCATCAACAGTGCGTTCCTGCGCCAAGGCCACGCCGGTGAGTTTTCTCGCCAAACGCCCGCCCGCCGTAAAGAGGTGCTAACTAGTATTCTAGGATTAAATCAATACGATGAGTACGAAACCAAAGCCAAAGAGAAGGCGCGGTCAGCGCAAGAGGAACGGCTGAAACTTGAAGCCAGTATCGGTGAAGCGGCGGCAGAACTGGAAAAACGAACAGTTATCGAAACTGAATTTGCTCAGGCCGAAACCATGCTTCGTGATATTGACCAAACACTTATTGCGTCTCGTACGCGCCGGGATTCGCTTCGCACCCGCCGCCAGGAGCTTGCCTCGCTAGATGCTCACCGCCAGCAGCTTAATGAGTCCCTAGCCCGCCACAAGACAGATCTCGCCTTGTGGGAAACCACGCGCACCGAAAGCCTGAGCAAGATAACGACTTTCCAGCAACTCGTTGCCAAACAGGAAAGCATTAAAGAGGGATGTGCCCGTCTTAGCCATGCTCGTAAACAAGATGACGACCTATCGGGCAAGGCCAAACGGCTCTACCAACTCAAAGAGCGCCGGGGGGTACTTGAGCGAGAGTTCTTGCAAGCCCAATCTGAGCAGAGTACGCGCTATAAAGTCGCAGAGGATCGCATAGCCAAACTGGAAGAAAGAGCGGGCCGGCTTACTGATCTGCGCCGTGAAATGGCAGCAACGCAGCCGAGGTACAAGGAGCTACGCGATACGCAATTCTTCGTTACCAACTACCGTGCCGTCTCCAAGGACAATGCCCAACTCATGGCGCGCTACACATCTGATATCGAGGGATTAAAGCGCGAGATATCTCAAATCCAAGAAAAAAGACAGCTCCTCATCACACCATCTGACGGAATACACTGCCCGCTGTGCGAGAGCGACCTCGGCGAAGATCAGCTAGCCTTGGTTAAAGAGAAACTTGATCAAGATGAAGCTGGCAAAAATGCTCTTATTCTAGAGTTAGAACAGTCATGTCAAGGACTTGCAGCCCAGATAGCCAAATTAAATCGCGACCTTGACCGGGTGGAGGCAGATTATAAAACTAAAAATGAAGCCTTGGCACGCGATGTGGGGCGCCTTACCGAAGCAATAAAAGAAGCCTCTGGTGCCGAGGAGCAGCTTGTAAGCGAGCGTGCGGAGCTCGCTCGCATCGCTGAATGCTTAACCCGGCGCGACTATGCTGCAGACACCATCGCCCGGCTCACCGAGGTTGAGGCGGCCATTGCCGCTGTGGACTACGACGAATTAAAACACCAAGCATTAAAGAATGAGCTGCAAGAGCTGGCAAGGTTCGAGAGCCTGGGGCGAGCCGTGGAGGAGGCATTGCGCCTCTTGCCGGAGGAACAAGCCCGGGCCGATAAGGCCGAAAATATGCGCTCCGCTATCACCGAACGCATAACGCATGACCAAGCTGCCAGCCAAGAACTCACGGCTAAGCTTGCCGATTTGCCCGGGCTTGAGCAAGAGCTGGCGCGAGTTGAGACCGAGGAGCAGGGCTTGAGTGCTCGCCACCAGGAAGCCCAACAACATCTAGGCAGTTTAAAGGGGAGACTCAACTACCTCAACGCACTCTCTGTTAAACTAAAAGAGCGGCAGCATGCGCTTGCCTTGGCCCAGCACCGCCAAGGAATATTTGATGAGCTGGCCCTTGCTTTTGGGAAAAAGGGCCTCCAAGCCATGCTCATCGAAACCGCTCTGCCGGAGATTGAAGACGAAACCAACCGTCTGCTCACACGCATGACCGATGGGCGTATGAATGTCACTTTCGAAACACAGCGCGATACGAAAAAGGGAGATGTTTCTGAGACGCTGGATATAAAAATCGCTGATGAACTCGGCACCCGCAACTACGAAATGTTCTCCGGCGGCGAGGCTTTCCGAATAGACTTCGCCATCCGCATCGCTCTCTCGCGCTTGCTTGCGCGGCGTGCCGGAGCCCCACTCCCCACCATCATCATTGACGAAGGCTTTGGCACTCAAGACGCCGATGGCATTGATAAACTCAAAGAAGCTATCAGTTCCATTCAGGCAGAATTCAAAAAAATAATTGTAATCACCCACATCGAGGAGCTGAAAGATGCCTTCCCCGTGCGCATCAACGTAGTTAAAACAGCTGATGGCTCAAAGATCCAAATAAGCGAGAGTTAACTCTCGCGTCTTTTTTCATAGTTAACGATCAGCTCTGCGGATGAGATTACTACACCCACACCAATCTGCCCTCAATTTCCCGTGCAATGTTCTGATGATTCCTAAGGTACTCTTCCAAGACATCTTGCACCGAGGTTGTGGCAACTTTAGCCTTACCAGCAGCGCTTAGTTCATCCTGGGTAATTCCAAGATAAACAGCACTGTTGTTTACATGATACCCCTGAATACCGATAGTCAGGCGCTTCATGTCATCCACCGGCTGGTCATCAAAAGTAAGCGAGATGAGCTCTCGGGCACCATCGCTATAGACTGCCCGGAGCCGTCCGTTTATCTGATAACACTCGCCCTCACCGCTGCGATTCTCAGGGCGCATAATATATGCAAAGATACGCTTAAGTTGGGCACCGGAAATATTAAAGCGCAGCATTGTGTCATCGTAAGGAAAGATCGTGCGCAAGTCATTGAGGGTGACCACCGGCCCCAAGGCTTCTCCGCGAATTGAGCCTGAGCCTAGCAGCACCACATCGCTCTCTGTCGTCTCGGCAAAAGCATCGGCAAAGAGATTGCCAAGTGCCGTTTCGATCTCCCTGCAGGGATGAGTAAGCTCAGTGGCAAATCTGCAGACGATGGCATTGTATTTACTATCAACAACACTCTTGAAGGACTCGATATATCCTTCCAGATCCGCATCGGGTTGTGCGATATTGTTATCAACAGGAATGAGCTGCCATTTGTATTCCACAATACTATTGGTATCGTCATCCACCACGATATCAAAGCGCCCTATCTGGTTCGTACCCACACCCGCTTGGGCAATAAGGATGTCGTTCACCCTCGCCGGCTCCTTGAGTACGGTGTGCGAATGTCCTCCAATGATCATGTCGACACCCCAAGCAGGGTCGAGCATTTTCGCAAGTTCAATGTCACTCTCAAATCCAATGTGGGTAAGGAGAATGGTAAGATCTATGTCATCGTCCTTATAGGCATTGGTAATTGTGCCTACCTCATGTGAGGCTTCTTCCAGCGATATAATACTGCCAATGAGCGGATCCTTTTTTATTGAGTCAATCACTTTTTCGGTGATAATGCCGGTGAAAAGCACGTCTAGG
>CAYOAR010000194.1:0-7128 GCA_964402105.1 uncultured Dehalococcoidales bacterium | reverse complement strand
AGCTGGGCATCCTGCTGGCCAGACTGGTATACAAGAAGAAGCGAGATAACCCCTTGGCCTCATCCGAAGCAGCTTAGAGCCTAGACCATGAGGATTGGGGAACTATTACGAAAACAAGGCAAGAGCGACTACTTATATTCGCATTACAGTTGCTGATATAGCAAGGTTATATAGCGACAAATTGGAGTTAGTTGGGGGTGGCTACGCGGACAAAAAAACGAAGGGGCAGAGTTTGCCCCTTCGTTTTTTATGCTTATTCCTAAGTTTATTTTTTTGTCGATTGCTTTGGTTCTGGCTTAGATAAAATCTCATCAATTAATCCGTACTCTATGGCCTGCTCGGGGTTGAGGTAGAAGTCACGGTCGGTATCGTGGACGATCTTTTCCAGTGCCTGTCCAGTATGTCCAACCAAAATATTGCGGATGATGTCTTGCATGCGCATGATTTCACGTGCGGCGATGGCGATATCGGATGCCTGCCCCTGCGCTCCGCCGATGGCTTGGTGCATGTGGATGGTGCTGTGCGGGAGAGAAAACCGCTTACCCTTGGCTCCGGCGCATAGGAGTACCGTACCCATGCTCGCCGCCATACCGAGACAGATGGTGGAAACTTGCGGGCGAATGAGCTGCATGGTGTCGTAGATTGCCAGCCCAGAGGCGATAACTCCGCCGGGGGAGTTGATGTAAAGACTTATGTCTTTATCCGGATCTTCCCGATCCAAGAAAAGGAGTTGGGCAATGATGCTGTTGGCCACCTGATCGTTGATGGCTGTTCCCAAAATGACGATACGCTCTTTAAGGAGCAACGAGTAGATATCGTAGGCGCGCTCGCCGCGGGCACCTGATTCGATAACCATGGGAATAACGTTACTGATGTTCAAACAATCTCCTTTTGCTGACTCTGAGATCGAATAAGAGGATGCAACGCATGGGAGTTGATCTCATGTCCCGCCATTGTATTTATTCTATTCAGTTTGGGCTTGTTCCACTAGATAGTTGATGGTTTTGCGAGTAATAATCCAATCGCGAATACCTTCCTTGCCCTCATCTGAGCTTAGGCTACGGCGCTGTTCTTCCTTCTTTTCGCCTGCATTTGCAGAAAGAGCTTCAATCTGTTCGTTGATTTCCTCGTCGCTTGCTGTAATACCCTGTTGTACGGACATTTTAGATAACACCAGAGTGCGCTTAATCTGCTGAATGGCACGCGGACGGTAGCTTTGGCGGAGCTTTTCTTCGTTCGTCATGCTAAGGACAGATTTAAGTTCTTCGTCTGTTCGTAGCGAGCGGCGCAGACGAGCAACGTATTGGCGCACCATGTTGTCGACCTCCATGTCAATGAGAAGAGGAGGGAACCCAATCTCACTGATGTCTACGAGAGCGTCCATCACCTTGTCTTCGAAAACCACCCTTTTTCTGTCTTTATCGCGAGCGGAGAGGTCTTCTTTGATCGTTTTACGTACGGCTTCCATATCTTCAAACTCAGGTGAGAGCGTCTTTGCGAAAGCGGTATCCAGCTCAGCCAACTTCTCTTCCCTGACCTCGTAGAGTTTTACCTTGAAGTGCGCTTCTTTGCCTGCCGCTGATTTATTGGCATGGTTTTCCGCAACCATAATGGTAAACTCTTTTTCTTCCCCGGCCTTCATTCCGACGACTTGCTCGGAAAAACCCAATGTTGGGAAAGGCAAGTCGGGCATGATTTGAAAGCTGGAAGCGTTCTCGTTCACAAACGGTTTGCCTTCTACCTCGCTGTTAATATCAAGAACCAGCATATCAAACATCTGTGCTTCACGATCCGCGATCTCCCATGTAGCAAACTGCTTGCGCAGACGTTCAATGACGTGATCTATTTCTTCATCTTTAACTTCCACCGGCTCGGGCGTCATTTTGATTTGGCTGAAATCACCGAGCGTCACTTCGGGCGGTTGGGGTATCACCGCCTCAAAGATGAGTGGCTCTTTCTGTATGATATTTACCTGTGGACGCGCATATACAGGGATGTTGTTGTCGTTTACAAGAGCAACACAGGCCTGTGAGAGAAAACTCTCCATGGCTTCATTGAATAGGGCGTCCTCTCCTATTTGGCGCTCCAAGATGTCGCGCGGAGCCTTACCCTTGCGGAAGCCCGGCACTTCCACCTTGTCAACCAAGCGCCGATAGGCCTCGTCTAAGGCTTTCTCAACCTCACTCGGCTCGGCTTCCGCCGTCAAATGAATCTGGTGCTCTTCAGTCCTGTTGTCTACTAGCTTCACGGAAACTCCTTTATGGCAATCCGGCACTAACCGGTGCCTTACTTAATTTATGCTAGACGGATATGCAGATCTTTAAGCTGCACCGGTTCTACTGCAGCCGGGGCATCAAAAAGCATATCCATTGCTTGCTGGTTCTTGGGGAAAGCGATAACCTCGCGAATGCTGTCTTCGCTGGCAAATAGCATAGCCAAACGGTCAACGCCGAGGGCGATGCCGCCGTGAGGCGGTGCGCCGTAGCTGAAAGCTGTAAGCAGGTGCCCGAAGCGGTCATTTATCTGATCGTCGGTATAACCCATCAAGCGGAACATTTGGCGCTGCAGGTTTGCCTGATGAATACGGATGCTTCCTCCGCCGGCTTCGTAGCCGTTTAGAACGATGTCGTAAGCTCGCGAACGCACTTTTTCCGGTGCGGTTTCCAGTAGCGAGATATCTGCTTCCGCAGGCGAGGTAAAAGGATGATGTACTGCTTCCCAGCGTTTCAAATCCCTGCTCCACTCTAATAAAGGGAAATCCACAATGAAGCAGTAGGCGAAAAACTTGGGGTCGGCCAGGCCCATCTTCACGCCGATCTCTCCGCGCAGTTTGCCCAGTACCTGAGAGACAAGCATACCCTCATCTGCTACCATCAGCAGGAGATCTCCAGGTTTGGCATTGAGTCGGGCGCCAATCTGCCTTACCTGATCGATGGTGAGGTATTTGGCGGCGACCGATTTAACCATTTCCATGTTAAGATCATCAAGTGCCCCGCTGCCCATCAGAGCCATACTGAGAAGTCCCTTGGCTCCGAAACTTTGAGCCAGGGAGGTGAGTTCGGCAAGCTCGCTCCGCGAAGCACCGGCGCGCCCCGGCAGGGCAATACCGCGTACCACGCCCCCTGATGCCACTATCTGGCTGAAAACGGCAAAGTCTGTCCGTGCCACAATATCAGAGATATCCCCAATCTCCATGCCGAAACGGAGATCAGGTTTGTCTGAGCCGTATTTTGCCATGGCTTCACGATAAGGGAGGCGCGGGAAGGGGGTGACCATTCTTACGTCTGGGCGAAGTGTTCGCGTAAGAAGGGTTAGTAAATCCTCGGTGAGTCTTAAGATGTCATCCTCTGTTATAAAACTCATCTCCACATCAAGCTGAGTAAACTCTGGCTGGCGATCAGCACGAGTGTCCTCATCGCGGAAGCACTTGGCGATCTGGTAGTATCTTTCCAGCCCGCCCACCATCAAAAGCTGTTTCATCTGCTGGGGCGACTGGGGGAGGGCGTAGAATTTTCCTTGGTGAACGCGCGAGGGAACCAAATAGTCGCGTGCCCCCTCCGGAGTGCTCTTGCCCAAAATTGGTGTTTCCACCTCCACAAAATCTCGCTCCTCGAAATAATTGCGCATTGTCTTAACCAAAGCGTGGCGCATGAGGATATTGTACTTCAGGCGAGCACGGCGCATGTCCAAGTAACGGTATTTCAAGCGCAGGTTCTCATCTACTCCGGTATCGTCGTTGATGTAGAAAGGAGGGGTTTCCGATGTATTGAGCACCTTTATGCTTCCGGCTAAGATTTCAATCTCGCCGGTGGGGATTTTGGGGTTTTCGGTGCCAGTGGGGCGGGGTGTCACCTTGCCTGTAACTTGGACAACGTATTCACTCCTAAGATTGCCTGCTATGTCGTGACATGAGGGTGAGAGTTCTGGGTTGAAGACCACTTGGGCAATACCAGAGCGATCGCGTAGATCAATAAAAATAAGACCGCCGTGATCGCGGCGGCGGTCAACCCAACCGGCAAGGGTTACCACGGTGTTTATTTTGTCTCTATTGAGCTCTGTAGCATTGTGCGTGCGTAACATTCCATCCTCGTGAATGCACTAAAAGCAAATTATAGCCGAGATGGCGCGTGGCTTCAAATTATACGCATGAGCGGCGTTTACCGATGTAGTTGCTGATGAATAATAATCCATGTGAACAGATTTCGAAGTCTGGGCATCCGATGGAATGCGTGAGGAATATCCGCCCCAGACTGAGCTTGAGCAAACGCAAGATGCGGCTTTAATCGGCATTAGAGACATCGTGGGCGAGGTAATTCGTGGCATGCGTACATTGGGGGAAGAAGTCCCCGAGCCCTTTGCTACGCGTAGATACTAAGGCAGATTTGTGGTGCGTGTTCCTCTGGAGGTGCATAGAAACCTCAGCATACAAGCCGCGGAGGCTAAAGTGAGCTTCAATCGGCTTATAAGCTGCAAATTGTCATAGGAGTCATTAATACTGATGCGCCGAAGCGCCATATAGTAAGTATGGCTAAAGCAAAGGTGATGAAATTGAGGAGGTGCCAACTCCATGGAGGCAGCAATATTCCATTACGAAGCGCGTCTCAGTGGGGAGTTTATTGCCTACGCTCTAATTGCGCGGTCTATCTCTGACGAAAGGTCGTGGCCGGGGACAATACGACCTGCGGCATCGACAACCAGTTTTTCTTCTATTCGTACTCGCCCCTCAGCGAACGCTCGAATAGTTGAGAGAATGAGAGGGACCTCGCGCTTAAGGCCATGCTCTCGGATGATACGGAAGAGCTCAAGTTGTTCCCCCTCGCTATTCTTGATATGAGCGATGTCTGCATTTTGCAGTTTTTGCCAATGGGCATCGAAAGGCTCGCCTCGCAGCGGAAAGCGGCAATAGCTTACCACCGGTCCGCGGTCGAGCTCCGGAGTTACCAGATGCATCATGGCTCCGGTTTCAGATGCACCCTTCTCAATTAAACGCCAGATGACTTCTTGCCAGCTGCCGGTCGGCCCTCCTGGGGCGGCGGGGTGCAAGTTGATAAGATCATAATTTCGGCACATTTCAGGACCAACAATGAGCATGTATCCGGCTAGGATGCAGATTTGCGGCGAGAAGCCCCCAAGGCGAGCCATTACCTCTCGGTCGTAATTCAGGCGCCACGTCGGGAAAGAAGCCCCATCGGGAACGGCGTGCTTGGCTTTGAAAGCTTGGTAAGAAAAACAGACGAGTGGTAAGTTGTAGCTTTTAACCAGCTCAATAAATCGATCGCTTTCGGGATTCTCGCTGGGGGCGCGGGAGAGAAAAACGAAGTCAATCTGGGCCTTGATGCTGCCATCACGCATAGCGAGCATGGCAGATCGCAAAAGCTCGCGGGATCCCTTGCCCCGCCCCGTGGAAAACCAGCCGATACGATAGCTCAACGACGTCCTCCCAACTTGCGCACCAGCCGTCCGGTCAAGCGCCTAAACTGAGTGGCAGCCCCAATCTGATAGCGATGAACCTTGCCGTGGCGTAGCGCAGATAAGAACTCTTCTGGGTTGGTAAAGTCTCCCATCTCTACGTAAGCTCGACCTATTTCCGCTGGGATATGGGCATCACTCCCAGCTCCAGCTGGTTTGTTGTGTTTGGCCGCGAACTTTTCAGGCTGGGACATGTTTTGGAAAGGAATTGTTCGAGAATTGGATATTTCAATAATATCAAGTAGCGGGACGATGCGCTCAAGGGTATCCCGTTGCATTGCGGATGAGCGGTAGCGGTCGAAAGGGTGGGGGACGCAGGCCAGAGCTCCTTGCTCGTGAATAAGCTTGATTGTTTCCTCGGGAGATAATCCCGGCGGAATAGTCTCTTTCAGAAAAAACCCGATAATCTCACCTTCTGTGGTGAGGATTTCCTCTCCCGTAATGACTTGGAAAGGCGTGGCCATAGACGCGATTTTAAGGGAGCCCTCCGCTGTGTTGTGATCTACAACGGCAATGCAGTCGATGCCCGATTGCTGTACTTGGGCGACGAGCTGTTCGGGGGTTATCTCTGAGTCACCCGAGTAAGTGGTGTGGATATGAAGATCGACTTTAATCAATTTAGGTTACTTCGGCGAGTGTGATAGCGCGGTAATTTTACCATTTTTTAGAATAACTGTATCCTCAATGCGCACTCCGCCCCAACCCGGCAAATAGATGCCCGGCTCGACAGTGAAGACCATGTACTCTTGCAGAATGTCTTCTGAGTTGGGGCCAAGGCGCGGTTCTTCGTGGGCAACCAGCCCCAACCCATGCCCTAACCCGTGCCCAAAGCGCTCACCATGACCCGATGTATCGATGATTGATCTAGCGAGATTATCGGCTTCGTGTCCTGTCATCCCCGCGGTGATATTGTCCTCGGCATAGCTTTGTGCCCTGAGCACTGTATTGTAGATTTCCTTGAACTTAGCCCCTTGTTTGCCGACACAAAGGGTGCGGGTGAGGTCACTTACGTATCCTCCCACCCTAGCGCCGATGTCGATTACCACCGGCTCCCCGCGCCCGATAGGCCTCTCTGAGGGGCGGGCATGGGGCAGGGCAGCGTTTGGTCCTGCTGCCACGATTACTTCAAATGGAAGCGCCTCGCTGCCATGGGTGCGCATAAAACACTCTATTTCCCATCCAAGGGCAAGCTCGGTTAGTCCAGGTTTTAAAATCTCGGCGGCGTGCGTCATAGCTACATCGGCGATGGCAACAGCCTTGGTGATAAGCTCAATCTCCTCAGGCTCTTTAACCATGCGCAGGTTTTCAACGAGGTGCCGGGAAGGAGTTAAGGTGAGCTTAAGATTGCCGGCACTTTTAGTGAGTTGCTCAAGTTGACTTACGGTTACGGCATTGGCTTCAAAGGCTAGATCTCGGATGCTCAGACTTAAGAGTAATTGCGGCAGCCAACAGGAGATACTGCCTGAGGTTTGGTGCAACTCGAAGCTTGGCGCTTGGCGCTTGACTTGCTCGACGTAACGGAAATCGGTTGCCAGTATTGCGGAGGAGGCGGTAATAATGAGGTGCCCCGCCGAACCCGTAAAGCCCGACAGGTAGCGGCGATTCTCGGGTTGGGAAATGAGGATAGCTACAAGCCCCTGACTCTTAAGCCGGGAACGG
>CAYOAR010000193.1:0-4815 GCA_964402105.1 uncultured Dehalococcoidales bacterium | reverse complement strand
CTTCGTGATAAGCTTAAGCAGATGAGAGTAAAGACTTACGGTCCCCAATCATTACCGAGAGAAAGGAGAGTCGCTTCAGTGCTATTTTAATATGAGTCAACGATACTCATTTCGGTGCTATTTTAATTTGACGCAATACGGCGCTGAAGCGTTACAACAACTGATAACAACCGCATCTTGGGGACCGAAATGTCCTACAAGAACTTGACGTGGACGATGCATCAAGTTGTTTTGACATAAAGCGTCAGTCTGCGTTATTCTTATTTCAAGGTTAACATTATATTGTGTAGCGCAGAAATCACTATAAAACGGTGCGAACATTATTTGCATCGTTTCAGAACTTTTCCCTAGAAAGCGTCTCTTTAGTCGCTTTCCTCTCATTACTTTCGCGTTCCAAAACTATTCCATTCGGAGAACTATACAGGTATGAAATTTCGTAATGATATCAGAAATATCGCCATAATTGCGCATGTTGACCACGGCAAAACAACGCTTGTGGATGCCATGCTTAAACAAAGCCATATCTTCCGCGAAAACCAACAAATGGCCGAGTGCGTAATGGATATGAACGATCTTGAGCGTGAACGAGGCATCACCATAATGGCTAAAAACACAGCCATTGAGTACAAAGGCGTCAAAATAAACATCATCGACACTCCAGGCCACGCTGATTTTTCGGGCGAGGTGGAGCGCGTCATTAGCATGGCTGACGGCTGCCTTCTATTAGTAGACTCCATAGAAGGACCCATGCCCCAAACAAAATTCGTACTGCGCAAAGCCCTTGAGCGAGGACTGAAACCTATTGTTATCATCAACAAGATAGACCGCCCGAATTCGCGCACTGGTGATGTGCTGGGGCTTACACAAGATCTGTTTTTAGAACTCGCAACCAGTTCCGATCAGCTTGAATTCCCGGTACTTTACACCAGCGGACGCGACGGCTGGGCTGTTGCGGATCCTGAAAATCACGGGGCCAACATTAGCCCACTATTGGACATGATCATAGAGAAGATTCCTCCGCCTTATATCGAAGATGGTCCATTCCAAATGCTTGTTTCAAACCTAGACTATGATAATCACAAGGGAAAGATTGCTATCGGGCGCATTTGGCGTGGAAGCATAAAGCCTCGCGATACAGTGGTGCGGCTGGGAGAAGGAGATAGTGCACGCTACCAAGTCAGCGAAGTCTTGACTTACCTTGGTCTCAAGCGACTAGAAGTTTCCTCGTCGGAGGCAGGCGATATCGTAGCGGTGGCTGGTGTGGATGCGGTAAACATTGGTGATACCATCGCCGATCCTTCTTGCCCCGAGGCTTTACCGCGCATAAAGGTTGGTGAACCAACCGTCGAGATGTCATTCGGTGTCAACACCTCACCGTTTGCCGGGCGAGAGGGGCGTTTTACCACTACCCGCCAGCTACGGGAGCGCCTCTACCGCGAACTAGAAACAAATCTTAGTTTACGAGTCCAAGATACCGATAGCCCGGATACTTTCATGGTCAAAGGACGAGGCGAGTTGCATCTTGCTGTCTTAATTGAGACTATGCGACGTGAAGGGTATGAATTCGAAGTTTCGCGGCCAGAGGCTATCACGCGAATAATAAATGGACAACTCATGGAACCGGTTGAATGCCTAACCCTTGACGTGCGAGAAGATGCGACAGGCATGCTTATTGAAGCGCTATCTCAACGACAAGCACAGCTTACTGATATGCGCAATGACGGACAGGGTAACGTGAGGATAGAGTTCCGCATTCCCACCAAGGGTCTTATCGGTTTCCGCGGCGCATTCGTGAACATTACGCGCGGCGACGGCATAATGAACTCAACTTTCATGGATTATGAGAAATGGCGCGGCAAACTGCCTAATAATCGTACTGGCGTACTGGTATCTTCTGAGGAAGGCGAGGCTTTAACCTACGGTCTGAATATTGCGCAAGGGCGCGGGATTACATTTATTGGCCCCAATACTCAAGTATACGAGGGCATGATCATCGGCCGAAATGCAAAGCCGCAGGATATTGCCATCAACGTGACCAAAGAGAAAAAGAAAACCAATATCCGCGCATCAACTTCAGATATTGCGGTTCGTCTTACACCGCCCGAAATCATGTCGCTGGAACAGGCGATGGCTTTCATTGCCGACGACGAACTACTAGAGATTACGCCGCAGAGTATTCGTTTAAGAAAAAAACTTTTAAACGAAACAAAACGCCTGCGAGCTGCCTCAAATCAACGCCGCTTGGATGCTGAGGCTTGATGGGTTAATTGACCAATCTTAAAAAGCGGCGCTTGCCTACTTTGAGGACACTGCCTGATTTTAAACAGGTAGCACCGGAAACGGGGGCACCATCAAGCTCTACTGCCCCTGCCGCGATTAGGCGCTTGGCATCGCTGATACTCTTGGCTAGACCGGCTTCAACCATAAGCTGTGTTAGAGTAATGCCGGCACTCAAGCGATGTTCGCCTATCTCAACGGGGAGCTCTTTCCGCTGCACAGTGCGCGCGAAATGTTCTTCAGCTTCCTCTGCTGTGCGGATATCATAGAGTTGGACAATGATTCCCCTCGCTAAGCGTTTCTTGAAGGTCATGGGGTTTACGTTAGCATCGAGCATCGCTTCGCGCATAACATTGATCTCGGAATCAGGGACATCTGTGACAAGGTCAAAATAAGAGGTAATAAGATTATCAGGGACGGACATTACCTTGCCGAATATTTGCTCCGGTGCCTCGGCAACACCGATGTAATTACCCAGGCTTTTACTCATCTTGTGAATACCGTCGGTGCCTACCAAAAGAGGTGTCATTAAAACCTGTTGTGGTCGCTGACCGACCATGGCTTGAAGCTCACGCCCAACCAAAAGGTTGAATTTTTGGTCTTGCCCGCCAAACTCTACGTCTGCTTGGACAACCACTGAGTCGTATGCTTGGAGTAATGGATAAAGAAATTCGGTCAGAGTGATGGGCTTTCCTGCCGTGAAGCGCTTGTTAAAATCCTCTCGTGCTAGGAATTGGGCAATGGTAAAACGAGAAGTCAAGCGCAGCACATCGGCAAGGGAGAACTTGCCAAACCACTCGCTTTGCCAGCGCACTTCGGTGCGGGTCTTATCAACAATCTTAAAAAACTGCTCCATATAGGTTTGGGCGTTGGCGTGTACTTGTTCTGCGGTAAGGGTGGGACGCGTAATGCTTTGCCCGGTTGGATCACCGATCTGAGCTGTCCAGTCGCCTACAATGAGCACCACTTGGTGCCCCAGTTCTTGGAACTGACGCAGTTTGCGTAAGCCTACCATGTGGCCAAGATGGATGTCTGGAGATGATGGGTCAAATCCTTCTTTTAGACGAAGTTTGCGTCCTGCCGCAAGTCGGCTGCGGAGCTCTTCCTCTACGATGATCTCGGCTACACCGCGGCGGAGGAGAATTTCTACATTTTGGTTATTATTCATAATATCATCCAGTAATTATATTTAGGCTATTACCTGCTCGGTGCTGTATCGCATGCAGTTTAATAGCTAATTAGTAATTAGACTGATTACCAGTTAACTTATTGTTAAGCACTTCTTTAGCTCGCTCTATATCACGTGCAATCTGCTCTTTAAGTAATATAGCGCTATCATAGCGTTGTACGAGACGCAATTGTTCTATTATATCAACTCGAATCTTCCTGTGGTAAATATCGGCATCAAAATTCAGTAAATGGACCTCGATAGTGCGTCCTCCGCCTTCAAAAGTTGGGCATCGGCTTATAGCGGTAACCGACTGGTATACCTGCCCATCAAGATGAACTCGTGTGGCATATACTCCCTCTGCAGGTACCACGAGATTTTGGTCGATATCTATATTGGCGGTAGGAAAGCCTAATTCTACTCCACGGCCCATGCCTCTAATAACCATGCCCTCTAAGCTAAAAGGACGCCCCAGCATGGCAGCCGCTTTATTGGTGTTGCCTTCAGCCAAAGATCTTCTTATGGAAGTGCTGCTTACGGTTTCACCATCAATGGTTACGGCTTGTATGGTATCAGTAGTAAAGCCGAGCTCTTTACCAAGATTACTAAGTGTTGTAAGTGTGCCTGAACGATGATAGCCCATGACAAAATCCCAGCCCAAAATCATTCCCTTCATTCGAAGATGATGCTGGAGAAGCATAGCAAAAGTACGAGCATCAATCATAGCTAATTCGGCATCGAAAGTAAGCGGTATGACAAAATCAACGCCCTGAGACTTGATAAGAACAAGGTTCTCCTCATTGCTGGCAAGCCGGGGCGGAGCATTTTGAGGCGCGAGGAATGTCAATGGATGCTGGCGGAAGGTGATTACTCCGGATTTCAGCCCTGCTCTAGATGATTGACTGACTAATCGTCGAAACAGAGCCTGATGGCCAACATGTACACCGTCAAATACACCTACAGTGATAAGAGTATGGTCGGTAGATACGAAATCAGATAGCTCCTGAATGGCAGACATAGTAATTACATTTTACATATCGATTATGAAATCGATGGGAAAATTACTCTCTAGCTTAGTTGCATATCCCATATGGTGATGCACATAAATAAAATTGGTCACAATATGATACATATTGGTGTGCATATCTATCAAGTTTATATATCTACAATCGCTATTTACGCTAAAAAACGTATTGGACACCTCTAAATAGGCTGATTATCTGATGCTGTCCCAGAGAAAGCCGGTGAAACTAAGATATTTACCCGCAGCTAAAGATAGATGCCGTTTTTAAGGTTATTATCTCCCCCCTTATACTTTGCATTTCAGCAATCTTACGCGCTATTAAGTACCAAGGCTCGTGACCTTGCCA
>CAYOAR010000192.1:0-9288 GCA_964402105.1 uncultured Dehalococcoidales bacterium | reverse complement strand
GGTGGGTTGGATGAAAAATAAAACAGGGAGCCGCTAGACTCCCTGTTTTTAATTGCTTCTGAGTGCGAAAACCCTAACGCTTTGTATACTGTGGTGCTTTGCGAGCGCGCTTAAGACCAGGCTTCTTGCGTTCCTTGGCGCGCGAGTCGCGGGTAAGGAGGCCTTCGGCGCGTAGCAGCGGCTTGTGCTTTTCATCCTCTTTCAAGAGGGCGCGAGCGATGCCTAGCGAGATGGCGCTTGCCTGTCCGGTGATACCGCCGCCGTTACAGACCACTACGGCATCGTATTTGCCGGTGGTATCGGTGGTTGCGAATGGGCGCATAATAATCTGGCGATGGTCAATGCGGGGGAAACGCTCCTCGTAAGGACGGCCGTCTACCGTGATAGTGCCGCTCCCGGCGGAAAGTCTAACCTGAGCGCAGGCGGTCTTGCGCTTGCCGGTGCCTGGACTGTAAGTTTTTTTAACCATAGTATTCTCCTTAAACAGTGGCGGTCTTTGCGGTGCCTGTTGCTGCACCAGCATGGACTATTAGTTTTCTAAGCATAGCATCGCCCAACTTGTTTTGGGGCAGCATGCCGCGTATGGCGTGCTCAACAACAAACTCAGGCTTGGTCGCCATCAGCTCGGCTAGGGTGACGGACTTGAAGCCGCCGGGATAACCCGAGTGGCGGCGATAAGTCTTCTGCTGAAGCTTGTTGCCGGTGAGGCGGATTTTGGCGGCATTGATGATGGTAACACAGTCGCCCGTATCTAGGTGGCGGCTGAAGATGGCTTTATCTTTTCCCATGAGAATCTGAGCGACTTCAACAGCAAGCTTCCCTAAGACTTTGCCGTCGGCATCGATTACGATTCGCTCGCGCTTGATATCGCCTGCCTTGACACTATATGTTTTCATATTCTTCCTCGCTATTGGTGATATACGTTATATTGTTTAAATAGAGGCCGCAGGCAGGCACGGTGGGTCCGGCCAAACCGGGCTGACCTGCTTCTAAAATGCTTTTAAAATGGGCGGCAGTGAGTTTTTCCTGTCCCACCCGGATAATGGTGCCAACTGTTGTGCGCACTTGGTGGGGAAGGAAAGCATTGCCGACGATGCGGAATATAACGAGATCATTTTCCTGCCGGAACCGAGCCTCGTAGATATGGCGTACGGTGCTTTTTGAGTCGTCATCAAGCCCGCAGGCGAACGAGGCGAAATCATGCTCACCGATGAGGAAAGCCGCGGCCTCGTTCATGAGATCAATATCAAGCGCCCCGGGCAGATGATAGGATAGGTTTTGCCACAGCGGCGAGCGTGTATCACGATTGAGTATTATGTACTCATACTCGCGCCTAAGGGCTTGGCGGCGCGGATCAAAGCTGTCAGCAACCACCCGCGCCGATCTAACGGCGATATCGGGCGGCAGGTGGCGATTCAGACCGTGTACAAAAGCACGGATGGGTAAATCGCTGGTAGTTTTAAAACTTATGACCTGATTGCGGGCGTGGACGCCGGCATCGGTGCGTCCGGCGAGGCTGATCGTGACCTCGGTGCCAGTAAGTTTTGAGATGGCTCCCTCAAGGCATGATTGGATGGAGGGCTCTGCCGCCTGGCGCTGAGAACCGGCATAAGCGGTGCCGTTATATTCCACCACCAGCATAAGCCGCTGGGCAGTTTCAACCCGCGGTGCATCGGTGGAGAGGTAGCTAGGGGACAGAGCGAGGCTCATTAGCCTATGCCACCAACTCTATCTGGGCCATGGGAGCGGCATCACCCTGGCGTGGGCCGAGTTTGATAATGCGAGTATAGCCGCCGTGACGCTCAGCGTAGCGTGGGGCGATGTCGCCGAAGAGCTTCTCAACGACGCTCTCGTCATAGATAAAGGACAGGGCTCGCCGCCTAGCTGCCAAATCGCCTTTCTTGCCCAAGGTAATCATACGCTCAGCTATACGGCGTATCTCCTTGGCTTTGGCTTCGGTAGTAACCATTTTCTCGCTCGCCAGCAGGCTTGTTACCAAATTGCGGTACATGGCCAGCCGTTCGTGCGTTGGGCGATCAAATTTTCTGCCTGATACCTGATGTCTC
The DNA here is from genome assembly GCA_964402105.1 of uncultured Dehalococcoidales bacterium. Taxonomy (GTDB): domain Bacteria; phylum Chloroflexota; class Dehalococcoidia; order Dehalococcoidales; family UBA1222; genus WRNP01. Next base: position 7,222 of record CAYOAR010000192.1, on the reverse strand, counting down.
ATGTTTTCACCTTATCGAAGTTTTAAGCTTGTTGACGATAGGAGCTTGCTGGAAGTTGCGGCGGTTGCTCCTTATTTAGAACGTGACTTTTTCCCAGTTTCATCGGCCGGTGCTTCCGCTGCGACCTGGATGAACGATAGTCCCAGCGCTTGGAGTTTTTCCTCTACCTCTTGACGGGACTTCTGTCCGAAATTACGAAGTGCCGCAATATCTTTCTCATCTAGGCTCACAAGTTCGCCCACGGTATTGATGCCGCTTCGGCGGAGGCAATTCAATGCCCTAACGGAAATATCAAGCTTTTCCACCGGCATACTGAAGACAGTATCGGGAATAGCGGCTCGTATGGCTTGGCGTTCCTCATCGAATTGGGACGAACGCCCGAAGTCTACAAAGGGGCGGAATTGGTCAGCCAATATAGTGGCGCCGTAACTAATAGCTCTCGCAGGGGCAACGGTGCCGTCCGTCCAAACCTCAATCATCAGACGCTCTAAGCTGGTTTCACGGCCCAGGTGCACTGGTTCGGTACTGAAGTTGACTTTGCGCACCGGAGTGAAGATGGCATCTACTGGAATGGTGCCCACCGGCAGATTAGCAGAGCTGCCCGCCGGCCGGTATCCGGTGCCAAGCTCTACATCCATCTCGACTGCAAGGCGTCCCTTTGGCGAATCAATGGTTGCCAAATAGAGCTCAGGGTTTACAATCTCAAAGTCTGTGGAGGGGGTGATATCAGAGGCATGGATTTCTCCTCGCCCCTCTTTCTCTAAATATAGTTTGCTGGTCTGCCCCGACAAGGCGCGGATTTTAAGCGATTTGACGTTCAGCAGGAAGTCCAGCACATCCTCTTTGACGTTGGGAATGGTCGTGAACTCGTGCTGCGTACCCTCAATGCGCACACTGGTGACGGCAGCGCCCGGAAGATATCTCAATAGCACACGGCGCAGACTGTTGCCGAGCGTCGTTCCAAAGCCTTTATCCAGCGGCTCGGCTACGAACCGCCCATATTTATCATTCTGTTCAACAGATTCAATTTTAGGTATAGCTAGAGTAACCAAAAAGGCCTCCTTATGAACCGCCAATGAAGCAGCCCTGTGTGGCTGCTCCGATGGTTCTCCGTCTCCTAGCGAGAGTAATACTCGACCACGGAGGATGTGTCAAATTTGGCTTCAATATCACCCGGGGTCGGCATGTTGAGAATGCGCCCAACCATTTGCTGGCGATCCAATGATAGCCAGCCAGGCACCAGCTTGCTGGCGATGCCTTCGGCCGATATCTTGAAATATTCGCTTTTGCGGGACGCCTCTGTCCAGCCAATAATGTCACCCTCCTTAATCATAAAGGAAGGAATATCGGTGCGCTTGCCGTTGACTAGGAAATGCCCGTGCTGAACGAGCTGCCTTGCCTGAGGGCGGGAGTCGGCGAAGCCCAAGCGGTAGATGGCGTTGTCGAGACGCCTCTCCAAAAGAACGATAAGGTTATCGCCGGTGATGCCGGCTTGCCGTTCGGCTTCCGCAAAGAAACGGCGGAACTGACGCTCTAAAATCCCGTAGGTGTAGCGTACTTTCTGCTTTTCGCGCATTTGCATGCCGCGATCCGAAAGGCGGCGGCGGCGGTTTGGCTGCGGGCCGGGTGGCTTCGGCCTCTTATCTACGGTGCATTTTGTGATGCACTTATCGCCTTTAAGAAAGAGTTTGTCTCCGCTGCGCCGGCAAAGCCGGCAAACGGCTGCTGTATATCTAGCCATGGTTTAGACGCGCCTCCTTTTCGGTGGACGGCAACCGTTGTGAGGCACTGGTGTCACATCGCGGATGGATGTGACAAAAAGCCCCGAACTCTGGAGGGAGCGGATGGCTGCCTCACGCCCACTGCCTGGTCCCTTAACGAACACCTCAACTTGTTTCAAACCAACCTCTTGGGCTTTGCGCACGGCACTGGTAGCCGCCATTTGGGCAGCATAAGGGGTGCTTTTACGCGAGCCTTTAAAGCCGGCGTTGCCAGCGCTGGCGCTGGATATAACGTTACCCTGAGGGTCGGTTAGGGTAATAATCGTATTGTTAAAGGTGGCCTGAATAAAGGCCTTACCCTGAGGTATAACTCTTTTTTCGCGCCTTTTACCCCCGCGCTTCTTGGGTTGCGATTGTGGCATTAAGTCCTCCTAAGTATTTCCGAAATACGAAATCTAAGATTAGTTTGCTATGACCGCCGGCTTATTTCTTAGCCATCCCGCGCTTTTGGCCGCGCCCGGCAACCGTCTTTGCCTTGCCCTTGCGAGAACGGGCGTTGGTGCGAGTGCGCTGGCCGCGTACCGGCAATGCCCGGCGATGACGCAGTCCGCGGTATGACCCGACGTCAATCAGCCGCTTAATGTTAAGATTGACCTCTTTGCGCAGGTCACCCTCGACGCGGTACTCGCGGTCGATAAGCTCGCGAATGCGGTTTAACTCGTCTTCGGTAAGCCGGTCAACACGAGTGTCGGGATTGATGTTAGTTGCTGCCAGAATTGTATCTGCCAGCGTTGGGCCGATACCATAGATGTACCGCAACGAAATGCGAACATGTTTGTCTCTGGGGATGTCTACCCCGGCGATACGTGCCATATTTCTCCTTTAGAGTTATGAGCCGCAGGCAATGAGCTCAGAGTTTGTTTTTAGGCTCTGGCCCATGCTGTTACTCTTTTTGTTTTATCCTTGCCTCTGCTTATGTTTGGGATTGATACAAATGTTGCGCACGACCCCGCGACGGCGGATTATCTTGCACTTTTCACAACGCGTTTTAACCGATGCTCTGACTTTCATGATTTCCTTCCCATTGCTATCTGAAGCGATAGGTGATGCGCCCTCGGGTGAGATCATACGGCGAAAGTTCAACCAGAACCTTATCGCCTGGCAGCACCCGGATATAGTGCACCCTGATTTTCCCCGAGATATGGGCTAGTACAACATGCCCATTAGCCAGCTTTACCGTAAAGGTGGCGTTCGGAAGGGCTTCTGTGACAACCCCCTCAACTTCGATCGCTTCTTTTTTAGCCACAATAATATCTCCCGAAACAGCCTTGCCGCCGTTTCAGGACAGCAAATTTATATTGTATCATAACTGACATTTATTTAAAACTTATCCGCCTGCCTGATCACTCGGGGCATCTGAGAGGGTTAATATCTCTCCTCCATTGGGGGTGATGGCAACAGTGTGCTCAAAATGGGCCGCAAGGCTGCGGTCGGCGGTATATACCACCCAGTTGTCAGCGCCTACCCGCGTGTGCCAATTGCCGGCGGTGAGCATTGGCTCCAAAGCAAAAGTCATCCCTGTTTTAAGTTCCAACCCCGTACCGGGCCGACCGAAATTTGGTACCAATGGCTCCTCATGCATGGCCTTGCCGATGCCATGTCCTGTGTAATCTCGCACCACGCCGAAACCATGTGATTCGGCGTACTCTTGGATAGCCCAAGAGATATCACCCAAGTGTCCGCCCGCCCGAGCGGCTAAAATGCCGGCCTGAAGTGCGCCCCTGGTAGTCTTGAGAAGGTTTTGTGCCTGTGCTCCGACTTCACCAACTGCAACTGTGACGGCGGCATCGCCGTGGTATCCATCTACGATTGCCCCGAAGTCCAGTGATACCAAGTCGCCGCTTTTGATAACCCGCTCCCCGGGAATACCATGTACAACCTCTTCGTTGATCGACACGCAGAGACTGGCTGGGTAACCGCGGTAGCCCTTGAAAGACGAAGTGCCGCCAAGTGCCTTGAGTTCGCGTTCGGCGACATGGTTAAGCTCACCAGTGGTCATACCCGGCCTTATGTTCTTCGTCAATGTTTTCAGCACACTAGCTACCACCCGGCCTGCGCGGCGCATGGCGGCGATCTCAGCTGGACCCTTAACGCTGATACCCAATCCTGCCCTCATTTTGCAATGCTTCGGTGATGCGTTTGGCGATAACGCCAACCTCTCCCTCGCCGTCTATTTCACTGAGTTTGCCTTGGTCTCGGTAATAAGCAATCAGCGGTGACGTTTCGGTAAAATAAACCTCAAGCCGCTTCTTTACGGTTGCCGCTTGGTCGTCTGGGCGCTGGTAAAGTTCGCCTGAGCACTTGGCACAAAAAGCCGAACCCTCACCGCCGGGGCGGGTGTAGGGGGCCTGACACTTGCGGCAGAGCCAGCGGCTGGAGAGACGGCGCAGTAACTCATCCTCGGCAACATTGATATAGATGACTCGGTCAACCGCTCGGCTTTCTTGGCGGAGAGCCCCATCTAGACTTATTGCTTGCTTTAGATTGCGCGGGAATCCGTCCAAGATGATGCCCCGGACACTTCCCTTTAGTTCCCCCAGTACCATACTTGTGGTAATATCGTCCGGAACAAGAGCCCCCTTCTCCATGTATGAGCGTACGATGCGGCCGAGTTCGTCGCTTCTCTCAACTGCCCGGCGGAACATATCGCCGGATGAGATGTGCGCAAGCTCCAATGCCTCCGCGACAACCGCAGCCTGGGTGCCTTTCCCTGCTCCGGGGGCGCCCAAGAAAACCGTAATAAACTGAGTTGAGTGCGCCATCATGTTATTTGATGAAGCCCTCGTAGCGGCGCATGGCCAGCTGAGCTTCCATTTGCTTCATGGTATCCAGTACAACGCCTACAACAATGAGCAGGCCGGTGCTGGAGAGCTGCAATACCTGGACGTTGGTTATCTGCTGGGCAAGGAAGGGGAGTATGGCAACTAATGCCAAGAATAAGGCTCCTGCCCAAGTAATACGCATGATAACGTTGTTTAGATAAGTCTGAGTCTGTTTACCGGGGCGAATGCCTGGCACGAAGCCGCCTTGGCGCTGCAGAACACCCGGCAGATCCTGTTGCTGGAAGACAACGGTGGTGTAGAAGAAAGAAAAGCCGATGACCAGCAGGAAGTACAGTCCCCAGTACACCAGCCCCAGCGGGAGCGGGGCATTGGAGCTGAAGATATTATAAATGTGGTTGGCAAAATTCGGCGTAACACCGGTTGGGTTCATAAAATAACTGGCGATGATGCCCGGAAAGACAACGATGGCCATGGAAAAGATAAGGGGGATCATGCCGGCGGTGTTCACGCGCAGGGGAATATATGAAGATCCGGATTGGCGGTACATCTTGCCGCCCCGGAAAACACTCTTTGCATATTGCACGGGAATACGCCGGTGAGCCTCTGTAAAAATAACAATGCAGAAAGTAGTCGCAAGGGCTAGTGCGATAAAGACGATAAGGCCTAACGCCTGCCCTTGCTCTCTGGCGAGAAAGCCTTGGCCAATCTGGGCGGGCATGCCTGCCATGATGCCGGCGAAGATGATGATGGAGATACCGTTGCCGATGCCGTACTCGGTGATCTGCTCACCCAGCCAAACCAAGAACATGGTGCCAGCCACGAGCGACAGAATGATGGCTGCGGTTTCAAGAGTAGTTAAGGCTCCGATGGCCGGGGGATTTGCTCGCTGGAGTAAAACTATCTGGCCATAGCCTGAAAGGGCGGCTAAAGGAATGGTTAGGTAGTGGGTGATGAGGTTTATTTTATTGCGCCCGGCTTCTCCTTCTTGAGAAAGCGCTTGTAGCCGCGGGATAACCGGGGTCATAAGCGTCATAACGATGCTGGCAGTGATGTAGGGATAAACACCCATGGCCGCCACACTGAAGTTGCGGAGGGCGCCTCCGCTGAACATATCAAACATGCCGAACAGGGGGTTGGTCTGAAAAACGCTGGCTAAAGCATCCGGATCAATTTTTGGAACCGGGATATGGGCAATGAGGCGAAAAACAATCAGGATGCCAAACGTAATGAGGATGCGCCGCCTGAGGTCAGGCAGGCTGAAAGCATCTATCATGGCCTGGAGAAGCCGTGGTCTAGACGCCTTCTGCGGCATAAGCCACCTCCTCAGCCTTTCCGCCGGCAGCCTCAATCTTCTCCTTGGCTGCCGCGGAGAACTTGTGGACTTTCACGATAAGCTTGCGCTCAAGCTTGCCCGTGCCCAGCACTTTTACCGGATCTTTTAGAGATTTTACGAGCCCTGCTGCACAGAGCGTTTCTGTGTTTACCTCGGTGCCATTTTCGAAAACGTTAAGCTGGGAGAGATTCACCACGCTAAAGCGTGCGGTGAAAAGATTTACGAAGCCTCGTTTCTCCGGCAGCCGCTTGATAATGGGTAACTGGCCGCCCTCAAAACCGGGCCGTACCGAGAAGCCGGCACGGGCCTTGTTGCCCTTGCAGCCGCGTCCGGCATAGGTACCATGACCGCTACCGAGCCCGCGTCCGACGCGCTTGGCTTTCTTGCGCGCCCCGGCGGGGGGAATAATCTCGTGCTGATTCATTAACTTGCCTCCTCAGCGGACTTCACAGTGCGGCGCGGGCGTTTCGTGGCAACCTCAATGGCCTCAACCTTGACTAAATGCCTAACCTTTGTAATCATGCCTCGCGTCGGGCCGGAGTCGGGGAGCTCCACACTTTGTTGGAGTCGACGAAGACCCAGGGCGCGGATAGTGCGCTTCTGATCCTCAGGATAGCCGATAGCACTCTTGACCCAAGTTACCTTGAATTTAGCCATTGGCGTTACCCCCATCTTGCTTTGCGGTCGGGGTAATATTGCTCAGGCGGCTATTTTTTTCTGCTTGCGGATTTCTTATTTGCGAAAGAGCCACTATGACTGCCTTCGCCACGTTGGTCTTGTTGGCGCTGCCCAACGATTTGGTCAGTATGTCCTTTATACCCGCGGCTTCGACAATGGCTCGGACGCTGCCGCCGGCGATGATGCCGGTTCCGGGAGCGGCTGGCCTGAGCAGGACATCGGCCGCCCCGAATTTTGCTCGGCTTTCGTAGGGGATGGTGTTGTTGGCCATCTCCACCTTGATAAGGTTTTTTCGGGCCACTGCCCCGGCCTTGTTGATAGCTTCGGGAACCTCATTGGATTTGCCAACACCGATGCCCACATGACCGGCACTGTCTCCGGTAACGACTAGGGCAGCGAAACTAAGACGCTTACCGCCTTTCAGCACCTTAGAAACACGATTGATATAAATCAGCTTGTCGGTCAGGGCCAGTTCGCTGGCGTCGATTTTACTACGAATAATTGCTTCTCTTGCCATCTTTACCTCTTGAGTTTTGAGTTAAGAGCCTTGTCGCGGCGACTTGCGGATCGCCGCTCGGAGCTCGTAACTGATTTTAGAAACTAAGCCCTCCCTTGCGGGCAGCCTCGGCAACCTCCTTGAACGGGCC
>CAYOAR010000191.1:0-4002 GCA_964402105.1 uncultured Dehalococcoidales bacterium | reverse complement strand
GTGGTGGGAGAGACGGTTATCTGTTGATTAATGGAAAAAATGGCCGATGCATCTCCGGTGCTGTCCTTGGCAGTAATTGTATGATTGCCGGCTGACGTTGCAGGCACAATTAAGGTGGTTTCGAATTTACCGGCATTTGAGCCGCTTGATGGCACAACGACTGATTTATTTTCAATTAATTGTCCATCGAAGAAGAATGTCGTATTTCCGCCAGCGAAGCCGGTCCCTTTTAATGTTATGGTGTCCCCCGAGTTGCCCGTGGTGGGGGTAATGGTAAGCTTGGATTCAAGGCTGAAAAGCATATATTCATCAGTAGAGATGTTGCTATTCTTCCGATCTTCCATGCGGATTTCGTAGTTTCCGCGACGGAGCCCCTCGGGGGTTATTCCGCCACGATCAAGTGTTTCCGGAATAGCGATACGGAAGCTGGTGAGGATGCCGCTAGTGTTCACCGAGCTATTCGCCAGCGGCGACACTACAATATTGTCAAGATAGACATAAACAGATGGATTTGTAGCTACAAATCCATCGCCTTGTATAGTCACGGTGGTACCGATTGGCCCCTCGCTGGGACTAATACTAATTATCCTAGGGGTGATTTTGAATATTGTTGACGCGCTGTCGGTGACTGTGCCACTACTGTTGACTCGTACGACGTATACGTTTTGGTTGCCGCCAGGGAGGCCATCGGGAATCTTAATAGCCCTATAGAAATCTCCGCCTGATATTGCGCTGTTGGGTATTTGTATCTGACCGGCAGTTGTAGTTGTGGTGCGGAACCTAACATAAACAGTGCCGCCACTACCGGGGATATTACCATCGATGTATAGCTCGGAACCGCAAGGTCCCTCATCCCAATCTAGATTGATTGAGCCAGTCGCAGCCACGATTTGTGTAGTTGGGGTGACGATGCCTATCGCTACCAGAACTAGTGCCAGTAATAGAAGGTGGAACAATTTGCGGAATCTCATGGTGTGGCATCCTCCTTGTTTTCAGTATAGATTTAGTTTTCTGTAGTGTGGCAGTTATTTTTTGCGGCGAGAAGTGTGGTGTGGCCAGACTTACCTCGTCCATTGCTTTGAAGATTCTATTGCTTTTAGGCAGAATTTGTCAAATATTAGGCACGAATTGTTGATTTTGAGACTTTAGTTGATGTATCAAGCGATATATCAAAGTCACTGAAAAGAGAATGATATTTTATTTTGAGAACAGGAAAGCCCACAAGCTTGGTGCGTAAACAAAGATAGTCAATGGATAAACCAGCAAAGCCCAAGACACGGTTTTGCCTTCGAAACGAGAGAACATATGGGAAACCGAGGTACAAAAAGAACTATTGTTCTTTGAATGTCGCAAGGGATTGCCGTATAATTTCGCAATATGCCTAAGCTCGAAGTAGTTTCGGATTTTAAACTCACCGGCGATCAACCGCAGGCTGTACATCGGTTGGTGGATGGGATTACGCGCGGCGATCGGCACCAGACCCTGCTCGGTGTGACTGGCTCGGGCAAGACATTTACCATAGCTAATGTTATTGCAGCCGTCCAGCGCCCGGCTCTTGTCATGAGCCACAATAAAACCTTAGCCGCTCAACTTTATACCGAATTCAAAGAATTCTTCCCAAACAACGCCGTCGAGTATTTTGTTAGTTATTACGATTATTATCAACCAGAGGCGTATGTTCCATCCAAGGACATGTATATCGAGAAGGACGCTGACATCAATGAGGAGATAGATAAACTACGCCACGCTGCCACGCGTACTCTCCACGAGAGGCGGGATGTGATCATAGTAGCCTCGGTATCTTGCATATATGGCTTAGGCGAGCCACAGGAATACCAGAGTTTTATCCTGCGGCTGGAAAAGCAGAAAAGTTATATCCGCCGTGAAGTGTTGCGCCGCCTGGTTGATATGCAGTATCAGCGCAATGATTTAGATTTCTCGCGTGGGAGATTCCGCGTGCGAGGCGATACCTTGGAGCTCTATCCGGCATATGAGGAGCAGGCACTACGCTTTGAGTTTTTTGGAGACGAACTCGACCGTATCACGCGCGTGGATTCGCTCACAGGCGAGTTACTTGAGGAACTGCCCCTAGTGGATATCTTCCCCGCCAAACACTTTGTCACCTCGCCAGAGAAACTTGCACGCGCTGTTGGCAACATCAGCCAAGAGCTCACAGAGCGTCTCGCTTTGCTCAGGGAGCAAGGCAAGCTCTTGGAGGCGGCACGGCTAGAGGCGCGCACTAATTATGATCTGGAGATGCTTGAACAGGCAGGTTATTGTGCCGGGGTAGAAAATTACTCGCGCCACTTGGCGGAGCGGGCACCAGGTAGTGCTCCATGGACTCTCCTTGACTATTTCCCAGAAGACTTTGTTCTTATCATCGATGAGTCACATATGACCATTCCTCAGATTCGCGGCATGTACCATGGTGATGTTGCTCGCAAACAAACCTTGGTGGATTTTGGCTTTCGCTTGCCATCAGCCTTGGACAATCGCCCGCTCAGCTTTGGGGAGTTCAACGAGTGCATCGGGCAGGTAATCTATGTTTCAGCTACACCCGCGGATTATGAACTGCGGCAGAGCACTCAGGTGGTGGAGCAATTTGTGCGCCCTACTGGTCTCCTAGAGCCAACAATAGACATCAAGCCTACCCGAGGGCAGATTGATGATTTACTGGAACAGGTGAAGAAACGAGTGGAAAAGGGCGAGCGCTGCTTGGTGACTACGCTAACTAAGAAACTGGCTGAGAAACTTGCCGAGTATTTGGTTGAGGCGGGAATTAAAACCCATTACCTCCACTCTGATATTGATACTATTGAGCGGGTAGAGATCCTGCGTGATTTGCGCCTAGGCGTCTATGACGTGGTAGTGGGTATTAACCTTCTGCGCGAGGGGCTTGATCTGCCGGAGGTAAGTTTGGTCGCCATTTTGGATGCCGACAAAGAGGGGTATCTGCGCTCGGAGCAAGCCCTTATTCAGACTATGGGCCGAGCCGCACGTCACGTCGATGGTCATGTGATTATGTACGCGGATAAGATTACCGGCTCGATGGAGCGGGCTATGAGCGAAATCCGCCGCCGCCGCGATATCCAGGAGGCCTTTAACCGGGAGCACGCTATCACACCGCAGGGAATAAGGAAAGCGATAAAAGACATCACCGAGCGTGTGCGTGCCGCTGTTGTGGCTGAAGAGCCTGCTGAAAATAAGCGTGCAGCTTCGTCAAGAACAGAGATTGCCCGGCTGGTAGATGATTTGGAAAAACAGATGAAGAAGTTTGCCAAGAACTTGGAATTTGAGCGGGCGGCATTGCTGCGCGATCGGATCGTTGAACTTAAGCGTGAGCTTTTGATAAAAAATCTGCCGCTCACCTAGGAGGAGAACATGCGAGCAACCGAAGGTAAATTGGGACGGATATTTGTATTGCGGCTGGAAGATGGCGATACGGTGCCTAGTTGTATTGAAGGTTTTGCCCGCGATAATGGGATTAATGCGGGGAGTGTCCTGCTAATCGGCGGCATTGGGGGTGGGCAGGTGGTTTCGGGGCCGCGCGAATCCACGATGCTTCCCCCTGAGCCTATGCTGTTGCCGCTTGACGGTGCTCACGAAGTTGTTGGTGTAGGCTTTATTGCGCCAGATAAGGATGGCGCTCCTAAGATGCACATGCATGCTACATTGGGGCGTGCCGGGCATGCCAAGGTAGGCTGTGTGCGACCCGGTATTACTACTTGGCATGTGGGCGAGGCAGTCATTTATGAGATCATTGGCATTGCGTTGGTTCGCCTGCCGGATGCGGCAACTGGGTTTGAGCTATTACGGGTAGGTGAAACACATCGTGGCTAATGACTATCCGGAATCACGCCCGGAGCGGCGTGAGAAAAAGCGCCGAGCCAGACGTGAGATGATGGCCAAACATGGAAAAAGCCTGGCGCAGGTGTACAAGAGCGCCCTCCTGAAGCGGCTAGAGAAAAGCAGCTAAGGAAGCATGGTTGACATTAGCTTATG
>CAYOAR010000190.1:0-1591 GCA_964402105.1 uncultured Dehalococcoidales bacterium | reverse complement strand
CCGCCGTAGGTGTCAACTAATATCTTGCGGCCGGTAAATCCAGTATCGGAAACCGGCCCGCCTATTTCAAAGCTGCCGGTGGCGTTGACGTAATACTTGGTATCGGCATCTATCATTTTCGCGGGAACGACAGCCTTGATGACGTACTCTAAAACATCTTTCTTTATGGTGTCTTGGGAAATGCCGCCGTCGTGCTGGGCACCGATGACTATGCTGTCGATGCGCTTCGGGATGCCATTATGGTACTCCACCGTAACTTGGCTTTTACCGTCGGGACGGAGGTAGGGAATGGTTCCGTTCTTACGCACCTTGGCCAACTGGCGAGAGAGCTGGTGGGATAGGCTGATCGGGAGGGGCATAAGCTCGGGCGTTTCATTGCAGGCAAACCCGACCATCATGCCTTGGTCGCCGGCACCTATGGCATCAAGGGGATCTTGTGAACCGGTTTTAGCCTCAATCGATTTGTTCACACCTAGGGCAATGTCCGGAGACTGTTTGTTGATCGAGGTCATCACGCCGCAGGTACGATAATCGAAACCGTATTCAGGCTTAGTGTATCCAATACTCTTGATAACATCGCGCGCAATAGCGGGAATGTCGGCATAGGTTTTGGTGGTAATCTCGCCCAGCACAAACACCAAGCCGTTGGTAACAGCGGTTTCACAAGCGACATGTGCATGCTCGTCTTTCTCGAGAATTGCATCCAGGACGGCATCCGAGATCTGGTCGCAGATCTTGTCGGGATGGCCTTCGGTCACCGATTCCGAGGTGAACATATATTTTGCGGCGGAACCAAAGCTATAGGTCATGGTGCTCCTTGGGGATGATATTTTTAAAACCAGTGTTGCTGGGAGGAATTTGCTACGTTCCCTCCTCCCAGCTGGCAAGGTATTTCTTTTGCTCGGCGCTGATGGCATCGATATTCATGCCCATGCTTGCAAGTTTCAGGCGGGCGATATTGGTGTCAATGACCTGCGGTACGGAATAAACGGCGGGCTTGAGTTTGCCGTTGTGCTTGACTAGGTACTCTAGGCACAGGGCTTGGTTTGCAAAAGACATATCCATGACGCTCGCCGGGTGTCCCTCGGCTGCGGCAAGGTTGATGAGCCGCCCCTCTCCTAACAAGTATATCCTGCGCCCATCTTTCAGTGTATATTCATCCACAAAAGGCCTTACTTGCCGTTTGCTCTCGGACATTTCTTCTAGGGCGGGGATGTCTATCTCTACGTTGAAATGACCGGAGTTAGCTAAAATGGCACCATCATGCAGTTTGGATAGCACCTTTTTGTTGATAACATGCTTATTGCCTGTTACGGTGATAAAGATATCACCCACTTGAGCAGCTTTGGCTAGCGGCATAACCTGCGCCCCGTCCATGGCAGCCTCCAGTGCTCGCACGGCATCAACCTCGGCTACGATTACCTGCGCTCCCATGCCCTTGGCGCGAAGAGCAACGCCCTTGCCGCACCATCCATACCCGGTTACTACCACCTTCCTCCCAGCCCAAAGGATGTTGGTGGCGCGAGTAATGCCGTCTATAGTACTTTGGCCGGTGCCGTAGCGGTTGTCAAAGAGGTGCTTGCTGTCCGCA